>JAUWWA010000246.1 GCA_030617125.1 Pirellulales bacterium
CAAAATCTACAACGGACGTTTCCAAAGTGCTAACCCCAACGCGCCAAAGACTTCTCGGCACGTCGACCACCGCCGCCCCGAGAACCCGTCTGTAAGTTTTACCAAGCAATATCCGGGCAAACCTAAGATCTGTAATCCATCTCCATTTCAGCGACCGCTTGGCAATTCGTCCTACAGCCGGAAGGTGTAGCACAGGCTTCCGGCCCGTGGCCGGGCAACACAGGCGAGATGCCTGTGCTGCATGATCGGCTTGTGAACAACCCGGGCTAACCCGTTCATCGCTTTGCCACTTGCTGCAACTTGAGGTAATCGACGGTGATCGCCAGCGCTTCGTCCATGTAGTAGTCGCGTTTGATCTTGGCGGCATCGAAGTCGTTGAGTTCCTTGAGGGTTTTCTCCTGTTGCCTTTCGGCATTGAGTTCTGCCCGCTCGGCGAGGAACTTCTCTTCGTGGAGGGTGACGGTCTTTTTGGCCTTCTGCTGCTTGTATCGCGCGATCTTCTTGAGCACTCTTCGGAATTCCTCATTGCCGCTGCGGCGTTGCTCAGAGAGGCGGCGAAGCTGGTCGCGGATGGTGGGGTTGATGTAGTTGTACTGCCTGAACTCAAGCGGCTCGACCTTGTCGAACGCGACCGAGTAGTCGAGGTCGGCCTCGGCGATGTCGAGATGAGTCTTTAGCGACGGCAGTTCGATGTCGGCCAGCACGCCGCGGTTTTGCGTGCTGTCGCCGTTGGGACGATAGTACTGCTGCATGGTGATCTTCAACGCCCCGATGGCCGGCGGGTTGGGCAATCCCCGAAACATCTGGCGCCCCAGGTTCACCAGGCTTTGCACGGTCCCCTTGCCGTGCGTGGACTTGTCTCCGACGATCAGCCCCCGGTGGTAGTCCTGCATGGCGCCGGCGTAAATCTCGCTGGCCGAGGCGCTGAACTTGTCGGTTAATACGACGAGCGGCCCGGCCCAGGCCGTGCCCGGGTCGAAATCCTCGTGCAGTCGAGGCGTGGCGTCGCCGCCCGAATCCGGTCTGCCCTTGACCTTCACGACCGGGCCCGTGTCGATGAACAGCCCGGTGAGGTTGATCGCCTCGATCAGCGATCCGCCGCCGTTGAGCCGCAGGTCGAGGATGACCGCGTCGATGCCGTCGGCAAGGAAGCCGTCGAGGATCTTTCGGACGTCGCGCGTCGCACTCTTGAAATTGGGATCGCCGCGTCGGAAGCCTTCCATGTCCATGTAGAAGCTGGGCAGCTTGATCACGCCGATCTTGTACGGATTGCCGTCCGTCTTGGCGCCGGCCTCGAAGACGGCGGCGTGAGCCTCGCTGTCTTTCAGTTCGATCCTCGCCCGCGTGATGGCGATGGTCTTTCGCTTCGAGCCGTCGCCCGGGATGATTTCGAGCCGGACGACGGTTCCCCGCTCGCCGCGGATCATTTTCACGACGTCGGTGAGTTTCATGTCGACCGTGTCGACGATCTCGCCTTCGGTGTCTTGCCCGACGCCGACGATCTTGTCCTCGATTTGCAGCCGGCCGTCCTTGTCAGCGGCGCCGTCGGGGACAATCTTCCTAACCACCGTGTAGCCGTCCTCGTCCTGCAACGATGCCCCGATGCCGTCCAGTTCCAGCCGCATCATGATCTCGAAGTTCTCCAGCGAACCGGCCGACAGGTAACTGGTGTGCGGATCGAACGAAGTGGTCAGCGAGGTGAGGTACATCTCGAGCAGTTCCTCGCGGCTGGTCTGGTGGGCGCGCTTCGCAATGCTATGGTACCGCCGGCGGAGCTTGTCGCGCGCTTTCTGGCCTTCGATTTCGTCGGTCTTCAACACCAGAAGGTCGTATTTGATGCGTCTGCGCCATTTGTTGCGTGCTTCGGACGCGGTCTGCGGCCAGCGCGCCTCCTCCCGATCGATGATCATCTCCTCGTCGACCGTGAAATCGTGCTCGGCCGCCAGCAATGCGTCGATCACCTTCACCCGCTCGTCGATCCGCTGAAGGTACGTCTTGAACACCGTGTGCGCGAACGTGACGTCGCCCTTGCGAGCCATGTCGTCGAGGTCGTTGCGGCGCTTGCGGAACGCGTCGATGTCGGACTGGTAGAAGTAGACCTTCCACGGGTCGAGCGATTTCAGAAACGTGTCGAGGCAGCGCTGGGAGATTTCGTCGTCCAAGTCATGCTCCGAGAGATGCTCGCGAAGCAACAACTGGGCAACCGAGAAGGTGATGTACCGGTCGTTGGCGCTGGGCTGGACCGGGTCGGCCCACGACGCCGCACTCCACCAGGAAACAACCAGGTAACCGATCAACAGACCGGCCCGACATCGACCGGAAATGAAAGATATGTGAAACCTCGAACGATTCATCCGAAAAACCTCGTAAATGCGTCTTCAGCTTGCTGCTATTTATCCATATTACCTCAAAATGCGGATCAGGGCAAGACGAGAACCGAGCCGACAACTGGTGAGCTTGGCCGCCGTGCCGGCGGCCGCTAAACTGGTTGCTGCCCTTTTTCCAAGAAGTCACGTCCGGCCGGTGAATCGTGAATGCTCCAACGTTACGCCCGATCGTGCCGTGCTGCGTCGTCGGGCTGTTCGGCTGGATGTTTTCCGACGCCCTGTTCGGTGGCGGGATGTTCTGTTTCCGCGATGCGGCACATTACTACTATCCGCTGTACAAGTTCGTGGCGGAACAGTGGGCTGCCGGGCACGTGCCGCTTTGGAATCCGCATGAAAACCTCGGCCAGCCGCTGGCCGGCAATCCCACCGCGAGTGTCTTCTACCCCGGCAAGTTGGTCTTCGCACTGCCGCTGAGCTACGCTTGGGCATATAAGCTCTATATCATGGGCCACGTGCTGCTGGCCGCTTTCGCGGCGCACCGGTTGGCGCGGCATCTCGGCGCAAGCGTCGAAGCGGCCGGGTGCTGTGCGATCTCGTACGCCTTCTCGGGCAACGTACTCTTCCAGTACGCCAACGTCGTGTTTCTTGTTGGCGCCGCGTGGCTGCCGTTGGCGCTGCTGACGGCCGACCGGACGCTCCTGCAAAGAAGTGCCCGTTGGGCTGTGGCGTTGGGGGCGGTATTGGCGATGATGATCCTCGGCGGCGATCCGCAAATGGCGTATAACGCAGGGTTGTTAGCGGCACTGTATGCGCTGCTGCTGTGGTTGGAAGATATCCGCTGCAAAGCCGCGACCCGTGATCGTGGGAAACATCCCGCCGTCAATGGCGGTGGCTTTGCACGGTGCAAGTTGCGACCGGTACTGCTGGCTCTGGCCGCCGCAATCGGCTTTGTCCTCGCGGCGGTGCAGATTCTGCCGTCGGTGGAATTTGCGCATCGCTCTACTCGGCAGCCCGCGCCCATCGCCGATCGACTGCTGGGGCGGCTCGAGCCGGGCACGCATCACGAGCACACGTACCAGTTCAGCGTCGCTCCGTGGCGGCTGGCCGAATACGTCTGGCCGAACGTCGCCGGGCGTCGGTTCCCCGTCCATCGCCGATGGCTCGAAGTGATCCCCGCCGAGGGACGCATCTGGACGCCGTCGCTTTACATGGGCATCCTGCCGCTGCTGTTGGCGCTTTCGGCCATGCGACTGTGCCGCGGCGACGCGCGGACGAGATGGCTCTCTTGGGCAACCGTGCTGAGCGCCGCGGCGAGTTTCGGCTGGTACGCCCTGGGGTGGCTCGCGCTTGAGATGCACGTCGACGCCGGCGTCGGAGCGCCGTTCGGCGGGCTGTACTGGCTGATCACACTGGCGTTGCCCGGCTACGGGCGATTTCGCTATCCGGCCAAGCTGCTTGTCGTCGCTGCGCTCGGCCTGAGCGTGCTGGCGGCGCGGGGTTGGGATCAGGCTGCGGCCGGCTCGTCGGACCGCGTGCGCCGGTGGTTGCTCGCGGTCGGTGGTCTTAGTATGCTTCTGGCGATTGTGGCCTTGGGCGTTCGGCCGTTTTGGGCCGGTTGGCTTCGCGGCGTCGAGGCCGACATGGTCTTCGGCCCGATCGAAACGGCAGGCGCGTTTCACGACCTGCTGGCCGCACTGCTGCAAACCGCGCTGCTT
Source organism: Pirellulales bacterium (assembly GCA_030617125.1). Classification (GTDB taxonomy): domain Bacteria; phylum Planctomycetota; class Planctomycetia; order Pirellulales; family Thermoguttaceae; genus JAUWWA01. The sequence goes on from JAUWWA010000246.1 coordinate 4,043, forward strand.
TGTGGGGCGTTCTGGTGGTTGCTCCGAAAAAGGGGACGTGCAACTTTTTCGCAATCAAGCCGGGGACAAGCCGCCAGCAACGCCGCCGCAAAAAAGCTGCATGTTCCCTTTGTCATGCTGGTGTTGGTGGCGGTCGACCTGGCCGTGGCCAACCGGTGGATGATCGTCTGCGCCCCGGCCGGCCTGTGGCGGGAAGAGTCGGAGCTTGCCGCCGCGATCAAGCAAAGGGAAC
>JAUWWA010000158.1 GCA_030617125.1 Pirellulales bacterium
CGTCGGTCTGCCATGGCGTCGGCCGGCCGAGCGACGCGATCTTCCCCGGCGCGTTCAACCCGCTGCACGTCGGGCATCGCCGCATGGCCGAAATCACCCGGGAGTTGCTCGGCGTGGCGGTCGCCATGGAAATCTCGATCGAAAACCCCGACAAGCCGCCGCTCGACTATGTCGAAATCGAGCGCCGAGTACGTCAGTTCGCCGCGGAGCAGCCGGTTTGGCTGACCCGCGCAGCGACGTTCGAGGAGAAATCGCGGCTGTTTCCCGGCGCGACATTTGTCGTCGGCAGCGACACGCTGCGGCGGGTCGTCGATCCGCAATACTACGGTTGCGACGCGGCGGCTTGCACGGCGGCGCTGGAGCGGATCGCCGAGCGTGGGTGCCGCTTCCTGGTTTTCGGCCGCGACGTGGGGAAAGGTTTCGTTGGGCTCGGCCAAGTCGAGTTGCCCGAGGTGCTGCGAACGATCTGCCGCGAAGTGACGCCCGAGCAGTTCCGCGACGACGTTTCCTCCACGGCGATCCGCAAGTCGGGGTCGTGGTGAGCGGCACATGAAGAATCCGGGTTAGACGGGATTTCTGCAGAAAAAAATCGCCGCCTCCCTGTGGGCGCAGGGAGGCGGCTCTCATGCAATTGGAGCCAATTGGGGAGTCTGTTCCGACGTTGTCAGTTCAGATGTTTGGCCTGCACCGGCCGTGGACGCACTGCCCGGAGGCGGGGCCCGGGGAACGAACACCTCGCCGGACGGTTAAGAAGCACGGCGCCCCCACGGACTGGGCGCACTCCGCACTTCCCGACGTTGCGGTCGCTCGCGCGCGTCAAAAACGACCTGTCCTACCCAGCGATTGACCCGGCGGCAAGTTGCTTACATCATTGCTTGCTGCACACCGGGGGCTTACGGGACAGCCCATCCGGCGGGGTCAACCGTGGTCACACAGACCAACTCGCCTTTGGCTCCAATTGCCGCTTGGTTGCTCAGATTCTGCCACGGCTGTCGACCCCATTTCCAGGGGCCGACACCCGACTACTAAAGTGTACCAACTCGCCGGATAAATACAACCGCATTTTCCGCCGCGGCGGCAATTTTCTGCCGTCGGCTCCGTTCCAACCCGTCGAGCCCTTGTATTTTACGCCCCAGCGTGCGATAATTCCGGTTTGGCTTCATTTTTTCCTGTAAGGAGTTGGTTCAACATGAGAGTGGTGCCCCTGGGTGAGAAAGTGGTGGTCAAGCGACTCGATGCCGAGGAAACGACCGCCGGCGGCATTGTTTTGCCCGATACGGCCAAGGAAAAACCCAAGCAGGGCCGCGTCCTGTCGGTCGGCGACGGGCGGCTGATGTCCAATGGGACCCGAGCCAAACACCAGGTTGGCGAAGGCGACCGCGTGCTGTTTGGCAGCTACGCCGGCGCCGAGGTTATGGTCGACGGTGAGGAGCTGCTGATCATGGGCGAGGACGAGATTCTGGCCATCATGTGAAAAACGCCGTGGAATAAAACGCCGTTGCCGTTACAAACAGGACAGTACCATGCGTATCCGAGATTTGCCTTCACTTGTTGTGTTTCTCGCCGCCGTCGCGACGGCCTGGCCCGCGTCGGCCGAACCGCCCCGCGCCGCGAAGGTTGACGCAAAGGCCTGCGCTCAGGCGGTCGATCGCGCGGTCCGGTTCCTCAAAACGAAGGGACAAGCGGCCGACGGGTCGTACGCCGCCTTCGTCGGCCCCGGGCCCACCGCCGTGGTGACCACCGGCATCCTGCGACACGGCCGCAGCGCGGACGATCCACTCGTGGCCAAGAGCCTCAAGTACCTCGAAACGTTTGTCCGCGAAGACGGCGGCATTTACAAGAAGGGCAATCGGCTTCGCAACTACGAAACGTGCCTGGCGTTGATGTGTTTCGCCGAGGCCAATCGGGGCGGCCGCTACGACAAGCTGATCGCCAAGGCCGACAAGTTCATCAAAGGCCTCCAGTGGGACGACGACGAAGGGCACGACCGCAGCAGTCTGAATTACGGCGGCGCCGGATACGGCAAGCACAAGCGGCCCGACATGTCGAACACGAGTTTCCTGATCGACGCCTTGCGAGCCGCGGGCAACGGCCCCGGCGATGAGGCTGTTCAGAAGGCGCTGATCTTCGTTTCCCGCTGCCAGAATCTCGAAACCGAGCACAATACAACGCCGTTTGCCCCAAAGAACCCCGACGGCGGCTCCTACTACACCTGCGCCGCCGGCGGAAGCAGCATGGCCGGCAAAACCCCAAGCGGCGGACTGCGAAGCTACGGCTCGATGACCTACGCCGGGCTGAAGAGCATGATCTACGCCGGGGTCGGGCCCGACGACCCGCGCGTCAAGGCTGCCTACCAGTGGATCCAGACACACTACGCCCTCGACTCGAACCCCGGCATGGGCAACGCCGGACTTTACTACTACTACCACGTGTTCGCCAAGGCGCTCGATGCGATGGGCATCGACGAAGTCGAAGACGCCCGCGGCGCGAAGCACGACTGGCGGCGCGACCTGATCGCGGAACTCGTCGGCCGGCAGCGGCCCGACGGGTCCTGGATCAACGAGAACTCCCGTTGGTTCGAAGGCGATCCCACGCTGGTTACCGGCTATGCGCTGTTGGCGCTGTCCTATTGCCGGCCGGCGGTCGAGAAGTAGTGGATTGTGGATAGTCCATGGACCTGTTTGAAGCCATCGAAAAACGCTACAGCTACCGCGGCGCGTTCACCGGCGCACCGGTGCCGCGAGAGGATTTGGTGAAGATCGTCCAGGCGGGCATTCAGGCCCCCAGTGGCAATAACGAACAAGTCGCCTCGTTCGTGATCGTCGACGACCCGAAACTGCTCGCCCAGATCGCCGAAATCCTCGATCGGCCTGTTTGCAACACCGCCCGGGCGATGATCGCCTGTGTGGCCGACCCCCGGCCGATCCTGCGCGAAACCTCCTTCGCCGCCGAAGATTGTGCGGCGTCGGTCGAGAACATGCTGCTGGCGATCACGGCGTTGGGCTACGCTACCGTCTGGCTCGACGGCGTGCTGCGGCGCGACAACATCGCTCAGCGGATCAGCCAGTTGCTGGGCGTCCCGCCGGGATTGAAGCTTCGAATCCTCTTACCCGTTGGCGTCGCCGCCGAACCGGGAAAGCAAAAGGAGAAGCTCCCGTTCGACCAGCGAGCATGGTTCAACAAGCACGGCGGCTGAGTGGGACCGTCAAATGCCGATGACGTGCTCGTGTGTTTAGCCGCCGCGTCCACGCGGCGTGCTTCCCGGCGTGGACGGCGGGGCTGGACGCTCCACAACGTCGTCTCCGGTGGCCAGTGAGCGGACCAGGGCGAACAGCACGTCGAATCGCAATCGCATGTCGTCGTCCGGCTCCGTGGTCCAGGCGAGACCCATCCGAGCGTCGTTGAACAGCGAGCCGCAGCCGACGGCCATCACCGTGCCCTTGCCGCAACGCTTAACGGCGACGACGACGCGGGCGCTCATCTTGGCGACCGGCTCGCCCCCGGCGATCTCATAGGCCGACTCGATCGGCACGTCCGGCCAACCCTCGCCGAGCGAGAGCCGGCCCTGCCACTCCTGGTTTCGCAATACCGATAGCCCGAACGGCCACAACAGGCTGTTGGCGGTCGAAAGGCGATTCTCGGGCGCGTCGAGCACGAGCAGCTTCCCACCGCGGTCGACGTATTGAACCAGCCGCTCGCGGAACTCCCGATTGACGGACCGATCGGGGCAGAGCACCACGAGCACGTCACCTGAAAACGCCTCCAGGCTGCTGCGGCGCGTAGTGAAATATCCAAGCCGTGCGATCCACTGTTCCAGCAGGCCGAACCCCGTGCCTTCTTCTTCGTCTTCAACGAAGGCGCCCTTCGAAAGCGGCACGTCGGAGGCGGTCCGGTCGATGACGACCCGAACCATGGGCCGCACGGGCTTTGGCGGCGGCATGCCGCGGCGATGCACGGCCGCGACGGCAAGCCCGCCAAGCGCCCAGCCGCACATGCCGGCGGCTACGAGCAGCAGCCAGGCGGATGCTCGGCGTCGCGCCAGGTACAGCCCAAGCGCCAGCGGCACGAGTCCCACCGCCAGCAGCCAACCGCGCGGGTCGCAAACCGCGCTGCGGCGATTGAGCCAGTCGACCATGCCCAGCATCAATTCGGCCTTGCCGGGCTGGAACGTGCAGAAGTTGGAAAAGATGGTCGAGTCGGTAAACGCCACCACCCGGCCGTCGCCGTACCGCATCGACCAGAGTTGCACGAACGCTCCGTAGCGCATATTCGGTTGGTGGTGGGGGACGGGAAAGTAATTGTCGGGATGATAGTCGGGCGGGAGGCTCCACAAGCCGGTCCCCGTGATGACCGACCGGCCATGGCTGCGGCCGGGATCGATCGAACAGGAAACCGCGAAATCCATCGGCGGCAGGTGCTGCACGATCGGGTGCGGCGCCCGTGGCGCACGGTACAACTGCGTGTACGGCTCCTCGACGCCGAAAAGCAGGTCGTGGCGGAAGGTGAACCCTATCGGCCGTGTGATGTCGTTCAGATAGCTGCTCGATTTCTCGAAGTTAGTGTGCTCGCCGACCAGCAGCAGCCCGCCGCCGTGTTTGACGAACCGCAGCACGGCGTCGACCTCCTGCTTGCCGTATCGGGCGGTGGGCGTTTTGATCACCAGCACGTCGCACTTCGCCAGCGTGGTATCGTCGATCTTGTCCGACTCCAACAGCCGCGACATGTCGAAAAACCTCGACAGATAGTCGTAAATCGCGCGGTAGTTGTAGCCGGAGTCGTGGCCGAACACCTTGGTGTCGTACGGCGCGTCGGTCGGTTCCCAGGTGGAGTGTCGCTCGACGACCATCACGCGGCCCGCCTTGCGACGCCCGACCGGGTCGAAGTGCACCGCCGCGGTGAACACGGCCACAGCCAACAGCACCAGTCCGACGGCCGTCGGGAAGTGCCATCGCTTCGCGGTGGGAGGCGTTTCCGACGGCGACTCGACGGCTGGCGGCGAGCCAGGCTGCTTGGCAGCCTGACTCGGCTCAGCGGCCGGCACCCGGACGAACCGCCACGCCAATAACACCGGCCCAAGTAATAACAACAGGTGAACCCACGGCGACCAGAACTGGTTCATCACGTGCAGCGGCATGATGTCGTCCCAATGAACCACGCGGTGCATGTATAGGCTTATCAATATGGCGACGCGCATCGGCGCCCACGCGACGACCACCAGCGTGAGCGAGCGCAGCGCGCCAATCCACGCCCTCCAACGTTCGCCACGCGGCAGCCGCGAGCAAGCAAACAGGCCGAGCATCACCAGAGAGCCGACGTAAAAGCACACTGTGGGGGGATCGGCGAGCAGTTCCCACGTGGCCGCCAGCCGGTGAACTTGGCGCATCGAGTGCATCACGATGAGCGGGCCGTCGGCCGCAGCGTCGATGCCCAGCAGCCGGGCGATGCCGGCGAG
>JAUWWA010000159.1 GCA_030617125.1 Pirellulales bacterium
ACTCGGGAGGGGCGCTACGCTTGAGGTATGGCTCCGTCAGACGGCGAAGGAATTGCACGTGCGGCTTCCGGTTGAACCCCGGATAGCGGAACCGCGTGGCCTCGCTATATACCACGCCGAAATACGGCACGGGTTTGGCATGGATCAAGTATGGCTCGACCTTCGACACCATCGCGTAGAACGGCGCCAGGTCGTCCCGGAACCAGTCGGTTGTTTTTGGCAGCGCGGTCTTCCCATCAACCGTGAAGTACGAGTAACAGTGACCACCCAAAGCCATGCACAGGCGCCGATGGGGCGCTTTCAGAATCTTCCCTGAAATGATGCTGTCCACATCTAACACACCACGCAGAAACAACGTCCTAAACGGATCCGCGAACTCCTCATACGCCAAGTCCACATACTGCGTCGCCCGCAGATCGGCCGGGCTCCAGTCGTTGAACGAGTTCTGCCAGACCTCGACCGACGACTTCGTCTCCTTGCAGACCTCATAGAGACGTTTCATGCAGCGCGTGATCGACTCCAGACGGAACTTCTCCCGCGTCTGCCAGTCCTTCCATTTCTCCGGCATCTCCTCCCCAAACAGCTCCTTGTAGTACTTCCTGCAGTCTTCGCAGCGGCATTGTGTCGGATGGTACAGAATGTCGTAGCGCAGGCCGTCGATGGGATAGTGGGTGAGTAGCTCGCGGGAACAGTCGCAAAGCAGATCGGTGTACGGCGAGTTGAGACAGATCAGCGGGTTCCTGCCGAAGCTGACCTTGGGATGTTCATGGGCGTACTTGAAATTCCAGCCGATGATGATATATCCCAACGACGAGACACCTTGCTTGTGCAACTCACGGGTGACCTCGCCGAAGAAATCGCGACCGCTCTTCTTCAGGTAGGGATAGGGCTCGCCGACCTTTGTTTGCAGATGGGTCGTGTATCCACCCACCGGAACGGCCAGCAGCAGCGCGGCGTCAAGGTTAATGTCCTTGCAGAACTTCGCGTACTGGACAGGATCGTACTCGCTGAAGAACTGCGCGTTCTTCGCTTGGCTGAAGATTCCCCAGGTCGGGACGTTGTATTCCAAGCAGATGTGCCGGAAGCATTGCGACGGCCCCTTGGGCTTGTACGCCGCCACTTCTTCTTTCGTGAATAGCGGCTTCGGCTCCGCACGCGGGGCCTCCGTGGGTATCGCGGTTACAGGCGGGGTCTGTAAACTCGCGCGGAGCCAGCCGCGGATTTCACTGACACCCCAGTCTGACTGCGGCGCCAATGCGGCACAGAAATACTGCAAATCGGTCTTCGTCGTAATCCCGGGCAGGTAGGGCATGATGCGATCAAACGCGTGCATGATGGGTGCCGACGAAATGCCGTAGAAGCCCGAGTAGCCGGCCTTGCGGCGGTGGACGTGCGGGTCGTCAACGAACATGACGAGATAGCCTTGCCGGGTCATGTGTTCGACCCACGGCTTGTAGTAGGGCTGATCAAGGTATCCCACCCAGCCGGGCGGCGACACGATGGCCGACAACCGGCCGGTTGTGCTCTTGGGCCGGACGATCTGCGCGGTGGCGTAGGCCCGTTCCGCCCAGACGTAGTCGATGTCCTCGATGATCAGGCCGTCTCGCTCGTGGCGTTTGACGACCCTGGCGCGCATTGGCTCGCGTTCGGGCAGACCGAGCACGTTGGCCAAAGCAGCGCGGACCTCTTTCCGCCGCGACTCCCAGGCGGCCAGATTCTTTGGCTGCTGGGGCAACTGTCGGACCATCCGGCTGGCACGGTTGCCCAGGTATTCCAATACCGCCTGCGATTTCACGTCGCCCTGCGCCGCGAAGGCAGCCGCCGGCAGAAGCAAAATGACCATTAGCACTGGACAAATTTCAGGTCTCTTCATGACAGGTTCCTTACGGCTTGTGTCATAGGCTGGTAAACAGTGGGCGGCCGCGAGTGGGTTTCACCACTGCGCCGCATGGTTGGTTCGCGCTAAGGGCGCGAGGGTATCGCTATGGCCGTCTGGCCGGGCGCGTCCGATCGTTGTCGGTGTGCTCGTAGTAGTCGAAACTCGGTCCCATCTTCTCCATCAGCGCCGCCGTGGCCGTGTTGAGCTTCTCGATGACGGCCGGATCAAGGGGATCGGAAGCCGCGCGCAGATTGGCTTCGAGTTCCTGTTCGTTTCGGGCGCCCACCAGTACGCTAGTGATGCCCTCGCCGGCCAACGCCCATTTGACGGCGATCTCGGGCATGGTCATGCCGTGCTCGGCGCCGACAGCTCGAATGGCGGCCAATGCTTCGTCCGTCTCGGCTTCCGCGCCGGCCTCGCCGTGGCGACACAGCTCGCCGGCGCGTTCGGGGCTGAAGTGGCGCGTGCGTCGTTGCCACAGCAGCACGTCGTCGAGCGTGGGGTAGATGTCGGCCAGCAGGCCCTGCAACAGCGCCATGTAACCGATCACGCCAACGCCCGCGTTGCGGCAGTGCGGCAGAATCTCGCGTTCGATCGCCCGGCACAGCAGGTTGTAGGGCAACTCATTGGCGGCGATTTCCGCGCCGGTTGCCCGCGCTTGCTCGAGAAACTCCACGCCGAAGTTGCTCACGCCGATGTGGCAAATCTTGCCCTGTTCGCGGAGCTTCATCAACGCGGCGAACGCGTCTTCCACGTTCGGGCACTCGCCACCGCCGAAGTGACCGATCGCGTGCGGCTCGATCGGCCAGTGGACCATGTACAGGTCGACATAATCGGTGCCCAGCCGGCGTAGCGACGCTTCGCAGTGCTCGACGAGCACGTCGGAGGCGGTGTTGTTGGGGCTGATCTTCGTGCCCACGACGATTTTGTCGCGAGGCAGACCTGCAATGGCCTTGCCGAGCGACTCCTCGCTGTGGCCTTCGTTGTAGGCCTCGGCCGAATCGAAGTAGTTGATCCCCAAGTCCAGCGCCCGGCGGACCGTGCGGTCGACGTCGGCCTGGCTCTGTTCACCCCAGTAGTCCCCGCCGCCAAACGCCCAGCAGCCCATGCCCAGCGCGGACAGCGAGAGACCGGAGGTCCCACATTGTCGTTGTTCCATAGTGTTGTTCTCCTCAATTGGCTCTAACTTTTCCACTTCGCGGCAACGAATTGCCGATACGTTTCATTGTTCGGGATGTCGGTGTCGTAGGCCACGACGTACAACCCCTCGCGCGGCAATTGGCCGAGTACTTCGGGCAAGTGCTCGAACCCATGATCCACCATCAGTATGAGTCGCGACCGCTCCAGAATCTCCCTTAGCACGGGCACCAGTTCCGGCAGCGGCGGCCCGCCCATTTCCACTGTGAATTCGAGTCCGGCAATGCCCGGGGTGTCGAGCACGTGCCGGTAATGCTGGAACCCAGTCGAGTGCAGGTGGAACAGCACGCACTTGCCAAAATGCTCGACGACCTCGGCGTTGTACTTCTGAAACACGTCGCGATAGACCGCCGGGGAACACATGCCCATGGCGTCTTCCTGGATGACGACGGTTTTCTCGGGCGCCCAGTATCCGTAGATGTGCCCGAAGCCACCCCGCTTTGGTTCGACACAGTGGAAGTGCATGTCGAGTGCGTCGAGCAACAGGCGATTGACGCAAGCCGCCGCGCGATCGATTGCGCCGGGGTCGTCGTGCAGATCGACGAAAAACTCACTCTGCCCTCGCATTGCCGCGACGACGTCGGACGGGCCGCGAAGGATCGACGGGCTGATCCAGCAGTCGGCCGGCGCCGAGGCGACAAGTTGCTCAGTTTGTCGCTCCATGCACCGAAACCAGCCGTTGTCGGCCGGAATCGCAACCTTGTCCAATGCTTCAAGTGACGAGACGAAGTGTTCGGGGCACAGCGAACCGCTTGAATAGCGCACCGGGCAGCCGCAACACGCCTCTAACCACGGAATCGCCCGCCACGGCGCCGAATACGGTATCCAGTCGTCACACGTCACCGCCGGGGCCGCAAAGCCGAACTCGTAGTCGGTCGTCACCGACTTGCGGTTCACGCCCTCCGGCGTCACCTCCGAACGCTCAAACGGTGCGTGGAGATACTTGATCGGCAGAAAGACGTCGCGATTGACCACGCCGACCGGCGGACGGCCCGTGGAGCGCTTCTCCCAGAACACCTCCTGGAATCGCTCGATGCTTTCGGCAAGTTGCTCTTCGCTCTTCATGCGAATCTCACGGCTCCAGAATCACTTTCATTAGCCCGTCTTCGCGATCGTAGAGTCGCTTGAACCACGTCGCGCCTTCGGCCAGCGGGGCGGCGGCGCTTAAGAGCGGTTCGACGTCGACCACACCACGGGCCATCATCTCCAGGCAGGCAGGATACTCGCCACACGACGCGCACGAGCCGTTTACGCTAATTTCGCGGGTAACGATCGCCTGAAGCGGCAACTCGACGTGCGGCGACAGGTTGCCGACCAGCGTAAGTTGCCCGCCCTTGCGCAGACACGCCACGGCCGTTTGCACCGCGGGCGTATTGCCGACTACCTCGACCGCGATATCGGCGCCACGGCCGCCGGTGCGTTCGATGACCTCGGCGGCGACGTCGGCCTGGCCCGCCTGCAGGCCTTCGTCGGCCCCCAGCTTGCACGCCAAGTCGAGCTTCCCTTGGTCGAGATCGACGGCAATGATCCGTTTGCAGCCGGCGGCACGAAGCGATTGCACGACCAACAGCCCGATCATTCCCACGCCGACCACCACGGCGGTGTCGCCCAGCGAAATCCTCGTGCGGTTGGTTGCATGAAAGGCGATCGACAGCGGTTCGACCATTGCCGCTTTGGCAAAGCTGACCGCGTCGGGCAAGCGGTAGAGAATGTGCTGCGGCACGGCCACGTACTGGGCGAAGGCTCCGTCGCGGCGGTACTCCTCGCAGGAGACGCCCAATACCCGGCGGTTGTCGCAAAGGTTGATCTGCCCGCGGCGGCAGAACCAGCACTTGCCGCAATAGATCGTCGAGTCGAACGTCACACGGTCGCCCTCGCCCCATCCGGCGACATTGCCGCCGGCGCCGACGATCACGCCGGCGGCTTCGTGGCCCATGACGACCGGCGGGCGGCGGCGGCCCGTGCTGCCGTCCATGCCGTGCACATCGCTGCCGCAGATGCCGCACGCCTTCACTTCCAACAGTACCTCCTCCGGGCCGATCTCCGGCATTGGCACGTCCTGAAGTTCAAACCGATTGTACTCGACTAACACTAAGGGTCCGCGCATAAATAAACTGTACAAGTTTTACTTTCGTGGTTTGATCGTGTAGTTCCAATCACCGTGGAAGTCATGCCGAGTCAGCTTGACATGGGCGAGTTCGGACTCGCTGACCTTGATGCCGGTTTCATAGCGGTTCGTGTCCAATGCAGCACGTACCGTGAGCCCTTGTCGTGTGATGGTGCTACCGATCAATTCCACTATGGCTTGCCGACTTACCAACGGTTTGCCCCGCCAATTCTTCGTGATGAAGCAGAACAGGC
>JAUWWA010000232.1 GCA_030617125.1 Pirellulales bacterium
CCTTGGCGGCGAAGCTCAACGTGCTAGGCGGGTTGCGGGGACAGGCAAGTCTCACTTTCCGGGTCGCACACGATCCGTCGGCCGCCTCGCCGTACCGCTACGAGGTCTCCGGCCGGTTGACGCGGGGCCGCCTCGACGACGCTCGACTGCCCCATCCCCTGACCGACATGCGGGCGACGGTCCGGCTGGACAACTAGCGGTTGGACATCGCCGAGCTGGTCGCCCGGAGCAACCAGGCGACGCTATGGTTGACGTATCACCAGCAAGGCTTCAAGCCGAGCAGTCCACGCACGCTTCGGGCGCGGATCCGGCAGTTGGAGCTGGACGGCCGGTTGCTGGCCAGTCTTCCCGAGACGTTCCAGGACCAGTGGCGCAAGTGCCGACCGTCGGGTCTGATCGACGTCGACGTTAACCTCGCGTTCGACGGCGCCCATTGGCGTCCGGACATATCGGCGCAGTGTTTGGACGTTTCGTTTGCTCATCACAAGTTTCCCTACCGCCTGGACCATGGCAAGGGAACGGTGCGGTTGAAGGGTGACTTCCTCGAGGTCCACATGACGGCTCAAGCCGGCAGCCGGCCCATACGCCTCGACGCCGAAGTGCACAAGCTAGGTCTCGACGCCGTCGGATGGTTCGAGGCCAAGGGCGATGCCGTGCCGCTCGACGAGAAGCTGCTGATCGCGCTGCGCGAGCGGCCACGGGCGGTGGTCCGGTCGTTGCATCCCGGCGGCACGATCGATTTCTACGTGCGCCTATCACGAGAAGCGCCCAAGGCGCCGCTGCGAAAACACCTGCGGATCGGCCTGAACCACTGCTCGATGCGATATGAGAAATTTCCCTATCCGCTCGGGAATATCCGCGGCATGATCGAGATGCGCGACGACCGTTGGACATTACACGACCTGGAAGGCAGCAACGATACCGGACGCGTACTCTGCGAGGGCTACTTCACGCCGGTCCGCCAGGGCCACGAACTGCTGTTGCAACTGTCCGCCGCCGATGTCCCGCTGGAGCCGGAACTGCGCGACGCCCTGCAGCCGAATATCCGGCAGATTTGGGACGAGTTGCGCCCGCGCGGAAGAATCGACCTCGGCTGCGAAATCCGCTACGTGCCGGGAGCAGAGAAGCTCCGTATCCGTGTCCGCGCCGAACCGCAAGGCGATAGTACTTCTATTGAACCGCTTCACTTCCGCTACCGCCTTGAGAAGCTCCAAGGCGTGCTGACCTACAGCGACGGACACGTGACGCTCAAGCGGTTCAAGGCCGAGCACGGGCCGGTCAAGATATCGGCCGGCGGCCACTGCAATCTCCGGGCGGACGGGGGCTGGCGTTTCCATTTCGACACCCTTGCGGTCGACCGGCTTCGTCTCGACCGCGAGTTGACCCAAGCCCTGCCCGCGCGGCTGCGCACAACCGTCGGCCGACTGAAACTCGGCGGGCCGATCAATCTGCGCGGCAGTTGTGAGCTGGCCGGCAGCGGTCGCCCTGGCGAGCCGCTGCAGTCGCAATGGGACCTCATCGTCGGGCTTCACCAGGGCAGCATCGATTGCGGCGTGAAGCTGAAGATCATCTATTGCGACGTGACGCTCATCGGAGCGTCCGACGGCCGGCGATTCCACACCCGCGGCGAACTCGATGTCGACTCGCTCACCTACAAGGACTGTCAGTTCACCGAAGTCCGCGGCCCGCTGTGGATCGACGACCAGCACATGCTGCTGGGTTCCTGGGCGGATCGTCAAGAGGGCAAAACCGCCCAGCACGATGGCTCTCCCCCGCGCCAACCACGCCCGCTGACCGCCAAACTATTCGGCGGAACCGCCTTTGGCGACGGCTGGGTCGCCTTCGGCGCCGCACCACGATACGCCTTGCAGGCCGCCTTGACCCGCGCCGATCTGGGCCGCTGCGCTCGGGAAGTCATCGGCAGAAGACAGAATCTTCGCGGAGCCGTCGATGCCACGCTCGACCTGCGCGGCAACGGGCTGAGCAAGAACGCGATGGTCGGCCGAGGCAATGTCCAACTACGCAATGCCGACATCTATGAACTGCCCTTGATGATCGCGTTGTTGAAGATCCTCAGCGTCCGCGTGCCGGACTCGAACGCGTTCAGCACCAGCGACATCGACTTCCGTATCCAAGGCGAACACATCTACTTCGACCGCATCGATTTCCGCGGCGACGCTATCAGCCTGCTCGGGAAAGGCGAAATGGACTTCCAGCAGGCCATCCGGCTGACCTTCCATGCGATCGTCGGGCGCGGCGAGTTCGAGATGCCCGTGCTGAAGGAACTGGTCCATGACGCCAGCCGGCAGATGATGTTGATCCATGTCGGCGGAACGCTCGCAAACCCGGTAACGCGACCAGTGGCATTCCCCGGCGTCAATCAGGCACTACAACAACTCTCCGACGAGTTGCAACGGTAAACTATACTTGAGAAGATCTCGGTACAAGGAGATTTCTCATGAGCGTGGGTCCCCTAAGAGATATTGGCGCCAGCGTGGCGGGTTCGCCGCTACAGCAGGCGCAAGGTTCGGAAGTCGAACGGGCCGGGCAGGACGCCGCCAGCCAACAACGTCGCGTACAAACCGATCAAAAGGCTGAGTTCGCCGCCGGTGTCGGCGAGGCCGACGGCGACGACCACGAGACGGAAGAACGCGACGCCGACGGCCGACGGCTCTTGGAAGAAACGCCCAAACCGGAAGGCGAGCAGGCCGAAGCCGACGACACGCCGCTTCCACCGCAGCGGTCCAAGGACACCACCGGCGAAAGCGGCAAGCTGCTCGACCTCAGCGGCTAACCCACAAAGCCACGGCCGATGGTCGCGCCCGAGGAACCGCGGCCTCAGGCGGCATTGCCCACCCGGCAACGATCCCCTAGAATACCGCATCCATCTTCGCTCATCACCCAACGGACCAGCGGCCATGCGTTTCACCAAGATGCACGGGGCGGGCAACGACTACGTGTACGTCGACTGTTTCGCAGAGCCGATGCCCGATGATCCGGCCGATCTGGCCAAGAAAGTCTCCGATCGGCATTTCGGCATCGGCGGCGACGGGCTGATCCTGATCTGCCGCTGCGACGTGGCCGACGCCCGAATGAGAATGTTCAACGCCGACGGCGCCATTATCCGCCCGGACGATCCGGCCGACGCCCGAATGCGTATCTTCAACGCCGACGGCTCCGAGGCCGAGATGTGCGGCAACGGCGTCCGCTGTGTGGCGAAGTACATTTATGACCATGGCATCTGCAGGCGGCAGACGTTGAAGATCGAGACGGGCGCCGGTATCTTGACACTCAACTTGGACGTAGCCGACGAGCGGGTCCGCCGCGTTCGGGTCGACATGGGCGAGCCGATCCTGGAGCCCGAGAAGATCCCCACCACGCTTCCGGCCAACCCCCGTCTCGACGGCAATCCGGTGGCCGGCGTCGAGTTGAACGTCGGCGGGGAGAAGCTTGAAGTTACCTGTGTCTCGATGGGCAACCCGCATTGTGTCACGTTTGTAGACGAGTTGACCGATCATTGGGTAGTGGAAATCGGCCCGAAGGTGGAGACCGACGCCCACTTTCCCAACCGCGTCAACGCCGAGTTTGTTGAGGTGATCTCGCCTGCCGAGGTGCGCATCCGGGTGTGGGAACGCGGCTCCGGCGAAACGCTCGCCTGTGGCACCGGTGCTTGTGCCGTCTGCGTGGCGGGCGTGCTTGTCGGACGCACGGCCCGAAAAATCCTTGCCCACCTCCCGGGCGGCGATCTCGAACTCCACTGGGCCGACGACAACCACGTCTACATGACCGGCCCGGCGGTTGAAGTGTTTTCGGGAGAATGGAACGAGTAGGTGTAGGGATTGGGGATTAGGGATTGGGGTGAACGTTTGGCGGCCGCCGGCACGGCGGCCCACTATCCACTGCCCACTGCACCCAGCACGGATGCCAGAATTATGAAGCTCGGCAGTCCACTATTGAACAAGATCGGCGGCCTGCTGGGGGCCGCGGCCATTCGGGCATACATGAGCACGCTCGACTACAAGGTCGCCTACTACGATCCTTCGGTCGCCCCGACCTTTCCGGAGTGCCGGGGACAGAAGATCTACATTTTCTGGCACGAGTACATCTTGTTCCCGATCTATCTGCGTGGGCACTGTAATGTAGCGATGCTGTTGAGCCGGCACCGCGATGCGGAGATTCTCTCCCACGTGGCGCACCTTCTGGGGTTCGACTTTGTCCGGGGCTCGACGAACCGCGGCACAGTGGCGGCGATCCGAGAGCTGCTGCAAAAAAGCCGTAGTACGCACCTGACGATCGCGCTCACCGGCCCACATTGGCGAAATGTCCCCGTTCGTCAATAATACTCCTAATCCATCCGTGTTAGTCGGTGTCCATCCGCGGTTCCTCCATGCCCGTTCGCGATCGATCCTCTGAAAACGAATCCCAGCGTCAGATCCTCTCGGGTGCTCGTATAAAATGATGTTGTGCAAATCGTAGGTTCTCGTTATGATCCGCGTTGGATTCGAA
>JAUWWA010000272.1 GCA_030617125.1 Pirellulales bacterium
GATTGCGGACGTCCCAGCGGAGCTTGCCCCCGCGCCGGCTCGGCATCTGCGACGGGAAGAGGAAGACCCGATTTCCCGCCTACCATTGCCAACAACTCGTCACCATAACGCGACAGCTTGCTCGGGCCGATTCCGGGAATCGCCAACAACGCGGCTGGTGAGTCCGGGCAGCGCCGGGCCAGTTCTTCCAACGCGTTGTTCGGGAGGATCGTATACAGCGGAACTCCCATTTGGGAACCTCGCTCACGACGCCATTGCCGCAGCGCCGCCAACAATTTCGGATGGGGTTCGGACAAATCCTCCGTTTCCAAGTCGGGCTGTGTAACTTCGATCGGCGCCGGCGGCGCATCGCCTCGGATTTTCCGCCGCAGTTCCACCGAAATCGGCGCCTCGATTTTCAACTCAACCTTGCCCCGCATCACATCCGAGCCAAAGTCCGTAAGCCGCACGACCGGCCGGAACCGATCGCCTTCCAGGTCGGCTTGCCACAGGCAACGCACGACGATGAGCGACTCGATCAGCGCGGCGACCTCCACCTGCTTCAGATGTTTTAGCAGCCCGAACGTGCTCAAACGGTTCAGTCTCAGCTCCGACATTTTAGCGCTGGCGGAGCCGCAGAGCATCTGCGCGATAAGATTCTTACCGCAGGGGAATCGGGCTTCGGTGCGGGCGACGCCGCTGAGCACCATGCGGACGACCTCGACCACCTTCTCGTCGACGGCGGCGTCTCGTTTCTCGTGCTCCTCATCCTCGACGGGCCCGAGGCGCTGGCAGTTGTCGCAATGCCCGCACCGATCGGCGTTCTCCTCGCCGAAGTACTGGAGGACCTCGCGCTGCCGGCAGCCGTCGCTCAGCGCAAAGCGGATCACCCGGCTGAGCTTCTCGTACTCGGCGTCCTTCCGGCGTCCGAGGGCCTCGAAGTCGATCGGCAATTCGTCGAAGGGCGTGTCGCGGTCGATCATCCGGATCGCCCTGCCGCGAAACGCCGGTATGTACGTGAACGCTTCGAGCCTGTTCAATTCGCGCAACGCGTTGGCGATCGACATCTGATCGAGTTCCACGTTCAACTCGCGCGGGCTGAAGCTGATCAGCTCGTTGCGTCGTGTGCCGACGAGCCGTTCGACCGCTTGCAGCACCTTGCGGCGGACTTTCGCCTGCTTCGGCAGCAGGTCCACGAGCGAGGGCAAGTCGCTGTCGAGCCGCACGGCGGCCATGTTTTGCGAGGCGATCAGCCGTTCGAGCACGCCGGCGCTTTCGAGCAGTTTCTCGCAGTTGCCCACGCCGTCCGGGCCGATCGGCAGGCCCAACGTCTCCTTGACCTCCGCCTGGGTCAGTTCAATCGGATTGGTGTCCAACTCGCGGAGGACGTCGCACACCTGCTCGACGTTCTCGCGGGCCGGGTAAGCGCTCTCGATGAAGTATTCCTGGATAAGGCGGTCGGAGGGGTGGTACATCAGCAGGCAGCGCGAGGGTTTGCCGTCGCGGCCGGCCCGGCCCGCCTCCTGGTAGTAGGCCTCGATCGTGCCCGGCAGGTTGTAGTGCACGACGAACCGCACGTCGGCCTTGTCGATCCCCATGCCGAACGCGTTGGTCGCCACGACGATCTCACGGCGGCCGTGCATGAACGCCTCCTGCGTGGTGCGGCGGTCCTCGGGCAGCATGCCGGCATGGTAAACGGCCGCGCGCCGCTGCGTCTGCTCGGCGATCAACTTCGCGACTTCCTCGGTCTTCCTCCGGCTCGAGGCATAGATGATCCCCGAGCCGGGCGCCTCATCGAGGAATTTTTGTAGAATGTCGGCCTTCTGGCGCTCGGCGGCCGGGCACTGCACCTCGTAAAAGAGATTCGGCCGCGCGAAGCCGGTGATGAACGTCCGCGGCTCGCGCAATGCAAGCTGCTCGATGATGTCGCGCCGCACGCGGTCGGTCGCCGTAGCCGTCAGCGCGATGGTCGTCGGATTGCCCAACATGCGTCGGAAATAGCCGAGCCGGGCGTAGTCGGGGCGGAAGTCGTGACCCCACTCGCTGATGCAGTGCGCCTCGTCGACCGCCAACAGCCGTACGCCCGCTTGGCGAACCGCGTCGATGAACCGCCCGCTGCGGAATCGCTCGGGCACGACGTACATCAGCCGGTACTGACCGGCCGCCATCCGTTCGAGCCGGGCGTACTGCTCGGCCATCGGGAGCGTGCTGTTGATGAACGAGACCGACAGCCCCAACGCCGTGAGCTGATCGACCTGGTCCTTCATCAGCGCGATCAGCGGCGAGACAACCAGCGTCAGGGCGTCGTGCACCACGGCGGGCAACTGGTAGCAGAGGCTCTTCCCGCCGCCGGTGGGCATCACGCACAAGCAGTCCTGCCCGGCCAGCACGGCCGAGATGACCTCCTCCTGCCCGGGCCGGAACGAACTGAGGCGAAAACGCCCCAAGTGGGATTTCAAATCGGGGGAAGCAAAGGGGACAAGTTCCATTTACTGAACTAATCGGTGTCTTGGGGGGCCGGGCATCCGCATCGGCAAGCGTTCGACGGTTTCGGCCATCGCACGCTCAAAGGCCAGAGAGTCCTCGTCCTTCTCAGAGATGGGCACACGGACGCCGGCCCGGTTGAGAACGTTAAAAACCATCCCGCCAAGGGCGATTCGAGCAGTGCGAGGCATAAACAATAATTTACCAAACGGCCCTTTGGGTGACAATATTGGACTTGTTCCCTTTCTGTCTCGTGGACATGGTTCCCCAAAAGGGAGAGCAAAGGCGAAATTGGCCTCGATACGCTCCAAATGGGCTCCGAATTATTCCTGCGTTCGCGGCCGCAAGGTCCTTGACAAGTCGGAGTGACGCGCTGAAAATCGAAGCAAGCGGTTCAGAGCAACTCTTCTCGGGAGGGTCAGGAGAGCCGTGGAAACGCGTGAACGGTTACGTTTCATAATCACCGAAACCACTATTCTAACGGGAGGTAATGAACGATGAGCTTGTTGCAGTTGATGACCGTCTCGGGCCTGTTGGCCTGCGGCATGGGCGTGGCCATTCTGGGCAGTATCAAGGTGCCGCTGGCACGCAAGCTTCAGATCGACGAGGCCCGTGTGGGCGGGCTGGTGTCGATGTTTGCGGTGACCATGATCCCCGTGATCCTAGGCATGGGCTTCCTGAGCGATCTGGTCGGCAAGCAGCAGGTGTTGATTGCCGGCTCGGTCATCATGGCGGTGAGCTTTGTGCTGTTGGGGTCCTCGCGGTCGTACCTGGTTGCCCTTCTCGGCGTGTTGCTGCTCAGCGCCGGCTGGTCGGCACAAATCAACGTGCTCAACGTGATCCTGCCCGATGTTTTCGTCGGCGACACGGAAGCCTACTTCATGAACCTCGGCAACGTCTTCTTCGGGTTAGGGGCTTTCTTGACTCCGCTGGCGATAGCGCTGCTGCTGAGGAAAACCAGCCTCTCGCCGGCCCTGTGTGTTGTCGCCGTGCTGGTGCTGATCACCACGATTCTGGCCCTGCGTGTGGATTTTCCATCGAACGAGGACGTTCAGGCAACCGTCGAGAAGTCTGCGGCCGATCAGCCGGCGTCGGCGCAGCAAGCGGCCGTGGCCGAGGATTCCCAGAAGCTGATTGTGGGGGGGGATCCGCGATCTGCTTACGAATCCGCTGATGTGGGTGTTGGGATTCTGCCTGTTCTTCTACGGCCCGCTGGAAGCTTCCGTGGCTGCCTGGGCCACGACAATCCTGGGCGAAAGGGGAGTCAAAGAACAGTCCGCCTCCTGGTTTCTGTCGGCATTCTGGTTGGCCTTCATGCTCTCGCGATTGATCGCCGCCTTCACCGTGCAAAAAGGATCGGAGACGACGGTCGTCATCGTGCTGGGGGCGGTCGCTGTTGCCGTATTGGCCGGCATGGTTCTCAGCCGCAGCCAGGGTCTGGCTGTCGCCGCGGTGATCCTGGCGGGGTTTGTCTTCGGCCCGATCTTTCCGACGGTCATCGGCATCCTGTTGGGGAATACCGAGAAGGCGGTAATGGGACGCGCGGTGGGTCTGTTCTTCGCCATCGGCGGCGTCGGC
>JAUWWA010000088.1 GCA_030617125.1 Pirellulales bacterium
CTGCGCGCTGGCGATCACGGGGTTGTGGCCGACACGCCCGCGGCCTTCCCCCACGCCACCCGGCGCCGTGTCGGGAGGCGTTGAGGTGAATTTCATTTCAGAACCCTTTGAGGCGACGATCTATCTCGACGGCGAGCAACTACTGGATCGCAACGGAGCCCCGCATAAGACGCCGTGCACGGTCGTGGATCTGCCGCCGGAGGTCTATCGCGTGGTGCTCAAACACGACGGATACCCCGACCTCGATGCCGGAGAATTCGACTTTGCCGAAACACGGGAAATCGAAGTTTCTTGGAAGCCCTGGCGGTATCACGGCCAAGGCGCGACTCCGCGGTAGGCAACAGGACCAAACTTTCGCGACCACCGCTTGAAAGATCGACCGGGATGGCGCAGCGCGTTAGATCTCGAAGCACTGTTCGAACCGCGCGACGACATCGCTTTGGGGCGTGTCTTCATAGATCGGCCACCAGATGCCTGCTTGGCTGCAGAACGCCACGGGCTTGCGGTCCGGATCGATTTCGATGTGGGTGTCGACGCATTCGCGCCACTCGGCGAACTCCTCGGGCGTAAGCACCCGAACGCAGTGTTCCATGCCGTCCAAGCCGCCGCGCACTTTGATCCATTCCCCTTCCACGTCGTGACCTTCCTGGTGCAACCTGGTGTTGAATTCCTCGGCCACCTGGTTCAGCAGCGCCTCGACCTGATAGTAGTCCACGGCCAGCCTCCTCCGGACCATGTCGGGCCGGTTCCTTTCCTTTGCCTTACACTGTTCTTGAAGCCGCGAGTCCCCCAATTTTACTGGGAAGTCGGCGATCGGTCAAGTATAGGCCGGCAGTGCCCGGGCGGCCGACCACCGCAAAGCAGCTTCCCGGGTGCTCTATGCCCGATCGAAGGGAAACGCGATCACTTCGGCGATGCTATTGGCCCCGGCGGCGAGCATCACCAGGCGGTCGAAGCCCAGCGCCACGCCGGCCGCGGCCGGCAGCCCCGCCTCCATGGCCGCAAGCAGCCGGCTCGATTCGTCCAGCGCCGGCGTGCCCTCGGCGCGGCGCTGGACGTTGGCCCGCTCGTTGCGATGCCGCAACTCGGCCGCGTCGAGCAACTCGTGGTAGCCACCGGCCAACTCAACGCCGGAATCGAACAACTCGAACCGCTCGGCCACCGGCGGATCGCCGTCGCGCACCCGCGCCAGCGCCGCCTGAGTGGCCGGATAGTCGTACAACAGCACCGGACGCTCCCGCCCAAGGTGCGGCCGGACACGCTCCACCAGCAGCCAGTCGAGCCAGCCGTCGCGGTCGTCTGCCGAAAGGCCCTCCGGCGGCACGACGCCGAGTTCCCCCGCGGCCGAGGCGAGCGCCTCGATCGGCGCGGTGTGCGGATCGACGCCGACGTGCCGCCGAAACGCCTCGGCGTAGCTGACCCGCTCGGCCGGGCCGCGCCCAAGCGTCGCTTCGCACAAGTCGGTGGTCCGTTGCATGGCGGCGAGCATGTCGTCGCCGGTGCGGTACCACTCGACGATGGTGAACTCGCCGTTGTGCAGCGATCCGGACTCACCTTGCCGAAACGCCCGGGTGATCTGGTAGATCGCCTCGGCGCCGGCATGCTGATCCTCGGCGCCGGCGGCCAGGAGGCGCTTCATATGGAACTCAGGCGAAGTCTGCAGCCAGAGTTGTCGTGGCGATTCGCCCGAGGGGCCCGGCACGGCGATCGAAAACGGATCGAGGTGACGATCAACAACCGTATCGGCCGAGAGGATCGGCGTTTCAACCTCCAGGAATCCGCGCTCACGGAAAAACTCCCGCACCCGGTGCAGCAATTCGGCCCGCAGCCGCAGATTTTCCCAACTCGCCGTCGGGCGGAAGTCGTCCATCCGGTTCGGATCACGGGGCGAGTCTTCGAGCCGATCGACGAAATTGGCTGAGCGTCTCATCGATTTGATTCACGAATCCCCAATCCCCTATTCCTTCACGCGCTCGACGTATGCGCCGGTGCGCGTGTCGATCTTGATGAGTTCGCCCATGTCAACAAACGAGGGGCAGTCGAACTCGGCGCCTGTCTCGACCTTGCAGGGCTTGGTAACGTTGGTGGCGGTGTTGCCCTTCGTGCCCGGCTCGCAGTATTCGACCTTGAGCACGACGTGGTTCGGCGGCGTCAGGCCGATCGGGTTGTTGTTGAACAACAACATGCTGCAAACCGTGCCTTCCTTGAGGTACTTCCAGGCGTCGTCGACCTGTTCCCGGCTCAGTTCGTGTTGCTCGTAGGTCTGGTTGTCCATGAAGACGAAGATATCGGCCTGGCGGTAGAGGAATTGGGCCTCGATCTCCTCGATGTCGGCGGCCTCGATGGAATCGCCGCTCTTGTAGGTCCGGTCGAGGACGGTGCCGCGCACGAGGTTTCGCAGCTTGCACTTATAGAGGGCCTGCCCCTTGCCCGGCTTGACGAAGTTGCTCTCGATCATCAAGTACGGATCGCCGTCGAGTTGGACCTTCAGTCCTTTTCGGAAGTCGCTGGTGTTGTAGTCGGCCACGATGGTGTTCCCGTTTCGCTTTTTGGCGTGGTCAAGTTGTGGTACGATTTGCCGCCATGGCAAGTGTAGCTTTCTCACGTTCGGCGCCCGCCATGGCGGACTGGCGGGCGGTGCTGGCCGACGCGGTCCGCGATGCGGCCGAATTGTGTCGGCTGTTGGGGCTGGACCCCTCGGTCGCTGCCGCCGCCCAGGACGCCGAAGCCTGCTTCCCGCTGCTGGCGCCTCGCACGCTGCTGGGGCGCATCCGCCGGGGCGACCCGGAAGACCCGCTGCTGCTGCAAGTTTTGCCCAGGCCGGCCGAACTGGCCGACGTGCCCGGCTTCCGGAGCGATCCGCTGGGCGAGGCCGCCGCGACGATCTGCCCCGGCTTGCTGCAAAAATACCGGGGCCGAGCCCTCATGGTAACAACCGCCGCGTGTGCCGTCCATTGCCGATATTGCTTCCGGCGGCACTTGATCGGCCAGGCAGGCAACTTAACCATTGGGGGCAAACCGAAGCGGCGCCCCGGTGGAGCGGACCTGGGGCTTCCCTGCCCTCAGCCGCCAGCCACCCGAGGCCCAAAGGTGGAGGATTGGGAACTGGCACTGCGGCGGATTGCCGACGACACGTCGATCCGGGAGGTGATCCTCAGCGGTGGCGATCCGCTGGCTATCGAGGACGCCCAGCTTGCCCAGCTTGCCGAACGACTGGCCGAAATCCCCCATCTTCGCCGACTACGCGTCCACACACGGCTCCCGGTGATGATCCCCCAGCGGGTGACCGACGAGCTGCTCTCATGGCTTCGCGGCACGCGGCTGACGCCGGTCATGGTGGTGCAGGTGAACCATCCGGCCGAGATCGACACCGCCGTGGCCGGCGCCCTGGGCCGGCTCGTCGACGCCGGTGTGCCCGTGCTCAACCAGGCCGTGCTGCTACGCGGGGTCAATGACGACGCCGAGGTGCTGGCCGAATTGTGCGAGCGGCTGATCGATATCCGGGCAATGCCGTACTACCTACCCCAGTTGGATCCGGTAGCCGGCGGGGCGCATTTTGAAGTGCCCGAGGCCGCCGGCGTGCGGCTAATCGGCGAGTTGCGGCGTCGGCTTCCCGGCTACGCCGTTGTGCGCTATGTCCGCGAGACGGCCGCCGAGGCAAGCAAGGAAGTTCTGGCATGATGCGTCCTTTAAGAGATGTAACACAGGCTTCCAGCCGTTGACTGGGCAACTCAGGCAAGATGCCTGTGTTACGCAATTGACCCAAATGCGAATCTAATGCGTGGTTGACACCGGCTGCAAGCCACCCTCACCCCCAACCTCTCGCTTAGGGACAGGTGGTCTTACGGCCTTGCGATCGCCGCTCTATTGCGGTTGATCCGCCGGGCGGTCGGTCCTATAATCCGCCCCGCCTGAAATGGGGCACTTTTCGCAGACTATTCTCAATTCCCCAGAGCAAAGGGGACATGCTACTTTTTCGCGACCGCACGTAGGCGTACTGCACAGATTGGCGGGCGAAAAGGCAGCACGTTCCCTTTTTCAAGGATGCGACGCTGCTGATACTACCTCGTGAGAGATTGCTCGGCTCCCGGTGCGCCGCGCTGCCGCTGCGCGCGTGCAGTCGCGTTGCGCGCCTGGCGTGCGCGATCGTGATGCTCTGCGCGGCGACGGCGGCGGCCCAAGGGCTCGCGCCGCCGCCTGGCCCGGCCGACGCTCCGCCGACGCCGGCCGGCACGCGGCGGATTCGCGTTTTCCCGCGCGGCGATGTTCCCGTACAGGTGCAGTGGTTCCCCGATCCGAACAGCGCCCAGTGGATCGCGGTGATCGACTCGGGCGTGAACCTGATCGTCGACGGTTTGCCGCAGTTCGGCTCGATCGACGTGGTGACCGATCGGCTGGTCATCTGGACCGCCGGCCTTCAGGAGCCCGACCTGACCGGCAACAGGGCGCAAGACGCCCAAGTGCCGTTGGAAATCTACATGGAGGGCAACATCGTCTTCCGCCAG
Source organism: Pirellulales bacterium (assembly GCA_030617125.1). Lineage (GTDB taxonomy): Bacteria > Planctomycetota > Planctomycetia > Pirellulales > Thermoguttaceae > JAUWWA01. The sequence continues at coordinate 4,506 of JAUWWA010000088.1, forward strand.
GGCGAGCGGGTGATCTACGCCGACCGGATGTACTACGACGTGATCAACGAGATCGGCACGGTCCTCGGCGCCGAGATGCTCACGCCGGTCCGCAGCTACGAGGGGTTGTTGCGGCTTCGCGCGGAGGTAATCCGGCAGGCCGGACACGGCCGCTACTTCGCCCAAAATGCGTTCATCACTTCCAGTCGGATGGGCCGGCCGGGGTATCGGATCCAGGCGGGCGACATCTACTTCGAGGACCTCGAGTTCCCGTCGATCGACCCGTTCAGCGGGCAGCCGCTCGTCGACGCGCTCACCCGCGAGCCGGTGGTCGAACACCGTCGCTTGGCCACCGCGCGGAACACGCTGCTGTTTCTCGGCGAGGTGCCGGTCTTCTATTGGCCGGTGCTGGCCACCGACGCGACCGAGCCGACGTTCTACATCCGCAACGCCAGGCTGAAGAGCGACCGCGTGTTCGGCACGCAGATCCTCACGACCTGGAACACGTACGAGTTGCTCGGCGTGCGGCATCCGATCGAGGGGACGGAGTGGGACACCAGCTTGGATTACCTTAGCGACCGCGGCTTCGGCCACGGCACGACGTTCCTTTACCACCGCGACTTCCTGGGCGGCATCCCCGGCCGCACCGCCGGGTTGTTCGATTACTGGGGAATCGAAGACCACGGCGTGGACAACCTCGGCGAAGGCCGCCGCGCGCTCGCGCCCAATAAGGACTACCGCTTCCGCCTCTTCTGGCAACACCGTCAGGAACTGCCCGGCGATTTCCGCTTCTCCGCCGAAGTCGGATGGCTGAGCGACCGGAACTTCCTCGAACAGTACTTCGAACGCGAGTGGGACGAGTTGAAGGACCAGACGACCGCCCTGGAGTTGCAACAAACTCGCGACAACACCGCCTGGAGCATCATGGCCGACGCGCGGCTGAACGAGTTCTTCACCCAGACCGAATGGCTGCCGCGGGCCGATCATTTCTGGCTCGGCCAGTCGATTTTCCGTGACGCGTTTACGTGGTACGAACACTCGAGCGTCGGCTATGCCCGGCTCCGGACGGCCGCCGCGCCGACCGACCCCGCCGACGCGCCGTGGGCGTTGATGCCGTGGGAATTGGCCTCGCGGGAAGGCGAGCGGCTGGTCACCCGGCAGGAGGTCGACTACCCGCTGCAACTCGGTCCGGTAAAGGTCGTCCCTTACGCGCTCGGCGAGTTGGCCCATTGGGGCGAAGACATGGCGGGCGACGACCTGCAACGGGCGTACTACCAGGCGGGCCTTCGCGCGAGCATGCCCATGTGGCGAGTCAACCCGATGGCCGAGAACCGGTTGCTCAACGTTCACGGGCTGGCGCACAAGGTCGTGTTCGACGCCGAATTGGCCTTCGCCGAGTCGAACCGCGACCTGACGCTGCTGCCGCTGTACGACCCGCTCGACGACGATTCGATCGAGGCGCTGCGCCGCCACCTCACGTCGCTACCGCCGGTGCTCTCGCCGTTCGATCCGCGAAGCTATGCCCTGCGAACCGGCATGGCCGGCTGGGTGACCGCGCCGAGCACCGAAGTGGCCGACGATCTGCTCGCCATGCGGCTGGGCATGCGCCATCGCTGGCAGACGAAACGCGGCATGCCGGGCAACCGGCGAATCATCGACTGGATCACGCTCGACGCGGGCACCACCTGGTTCCCTGAAGAAAACCGCGACAACTTCGGCACCGGCGTCGGGCTGGTCGACTACGATTTCCGCTGGCACGTGGGCGATCGGCTGACGTTGGTCTCCGACGGATTGTTCGACTTCTTCGACGACGGGCAGCGGGTGCTCAACGTCGGCGGATTCCTCAGCCGGCCGCCGCGCGGCAGCCTCTACGTCGGCATGCGGCTGCTCGACGGACCGATAAGCAGCAGCATCCTGTCGATGTCGTACACCTACTGGATGAGTCCCAAGTGGATTTCCTCGTTCGGTACGTCGATCGACCTCGGCGGCGAAGGGAACATCGGGCAGCGGTTCACCGTTACGCGGATCGGAGAATCGCTGCTGATCAGCGCCGGTTTCAACGTCGACGCCGCACGCAACAACGTCGGCGTGAACCTCGCCATCGAACCCCGCTTCCTGCCCAAAAACCGGCTCGGCCGCGTCGGCGGCGCCCGCATCCCCGTGGCGGGAGCGTATGGGCTCGAATGATGAATGCTGAATGATGAATGCTGAATGACGAAGCACGAATGACGAAGGCGAATCCCCAAATCCCTGAATCCCCAAATCCCCAAATCCCTAAATCCCCAAATCCCTAAATCCCCAATCCCCAACCATGACACACGATCAACGACCTGCCGGCGAGCGAAGCTGGGTGGAAAAGTTCCGGGATGCCTTCAGCGGCCTGAGGGAGGGCGTGCACGACCAGGGCAGCTTCCTCGTCCACTTCGCCGCCGCCGCCGTGGTCGTCGCGACCGCCACCGTGCTACGCATCGACAGCGTGGTCGAGTGGTGCATCC
>JAUWWA010000327.1 GCA_030617125.1 Pirellulales bacterium
AGGAGTTGTGCAAGCTCCTCGGCGGCGAGGTCTCGCTCGAAAGCGAACTGGGCAAGGGAAGCTCGTTTACGGTCCGACTGCCGTGGCGACTCGCCGAACAGCCGCGGCTGGACTCCGCACTGGCCGAAGGCTTCGAGGAGTTCACCCGCGCCCGCTGGGACTTTCCCCGCGAACGTGCCGCCGAAGTCGCCGGGCAACCAACACAAGTGCAAGCGGTCGAATGAAGGAAACGCTTCCACGAATAGCGCGAATGGCGAAACCCGACAAACGCACGCCGGAAGTGCAACTATTCACCGACGGCGCTTGCAGCGGCAACCCGGGCCCCGGCGGCTGGGCCTTCGTGTTGCGCCATCCGGCCTCCGGCAAGGAAAAGGAGGCCAGCGGCGCCGAACGCGAAACGACCAACAACCGCATGGAAATGATGGCCGTCATCCGCGGTCTCGAATCGCTCAAACGTCCCAGCCACGTTGAACTAGTGACCGACAGCGTTTACGTCGGCCGGGGTATCAGCGAGTGGTTGTCGAAGTGGAAGGAGAACGGATGGCGCCGCCGCGAGAAGAGCCGCTGGGTCGAAGTCAAGAACGAGGATCTCTGGCGCCGGCTCGACAAGCTGCTCGCGCGCCACCGCGTCGAGGTCACCCACATCCGCGGCCACGCCGGCCACCCGGAAAACGAACGCTGCGACGCCCTGGCCGTTGCGGCGCATCAAGAGTACTTGTAGTGGGCAGTAAACAGCTCTCAGCGGGTGGGCGTCGGCGCACGATGTGCGCCGACTGCGTTCTGGGGGGCATAGTATAGGCAAAAACAATTCAATTGATGAAATCCTGGTCCTGGCGATGGTTTGCACGCAGGTGAATCTCGTCGGGATCGATCTTCGACTGCAACAGCGACTTCGGCTCCGCCACGGAGTCGGTTATCAAGGAATTCCGGCAATAGGCCGGTTGAACGGGCAGCGGGTACGACGCCGCGCGGCGAACTCGCCCATGCTGCTCAGTCTGTCTATACTGGCGCCCGGCCTCGCCTTCAGTCCGCAAATCCGCTGAAATCGATATAGTTAGCCAGCACCGCGGCCGATGCTTTGAAATACCATGTGGTGTAAGCACTGCCAACAGGACGTGCCGGGACTGCCAAAAGCGACGCTGGGCTGCGTACGCTGCGGGACGCCCCTCGATGCACAGGGGACCCCTGTGGCGTCCGAGCAGATGACAGCGGATCCCGGGCAGTCGGCAACCGACCCGGCCCAAGAGGGGATCGACGCCGGGCGCCCGCAGTGCGAAACACCACCCTACGACGACTGGGAACTAGACGAGCAGTTGCGGCACATCGAGCGGGTGTTGACCCGCGCCGAGTCGCTCAGCGGACAGTCGCGTGGCGGTGCGCCTCGGCTTGCCCGAGTTGATCAGCCCCACGGCACTTGCTCCAAGCGGCACCTGCGGCCGCCGGAGCTACGCTCCCGAAGCCGCCGGGCCATCGACAGCTCGGCCGGAGCCGCGGCAACCTGGGTCGCTTTGTTGTTGGGCACCATGGCCTTCTTCTGCGGTGGGATCTTGCTGGCGTGGTCGATGTTCGCCGGCAGAGACGAGTTGTGGACCGTGGGGCTGCCGATCGCGCTGGGCGGACAGATCGCCTTGCTGACGGGCCTGGTCATGCAGATCGATCGGATCTTCCACGACAACCGCGACACGTCGGCGAAGCTTGACCGCGTCGACGCGCGGCTCGACCAGCTTACGGACCGAACACCCCTGAACACCGTGGGCCATTCGCCCGGCGACGTCGTCTTCTCACACTTCGCCGACGACGCTGCCCCCGAGTTGCTACAGGACCTGAAAAACCAACTCGACTCGCTGGCGGCGAGAATACGGATGAAGGATGAAGGATAAATGTTGGAAGTATCCTTCCGCCTTCTCCCTTTACAGGAACCCCTTCAGGTGCACATCGTCTCCGCCGAGCAGTTGCTTGGCCCGCTGGAAGAACGGCGCCGCGCGCTGCGGCTTGCCGTCGAAGTGGAGATGCACGCCCAGCAGGAACAGCAGATCGGCGTCGTTGGGGTTCTCTTCAGAGGCCTTGGCCAGGGCATCGACGTGGGCGGTTTTGGCCGGTTCGTTTCCGCCGAAAAGCTCGCCGAGGCGGAAATCGGACTTCGCCCAGTCGGGCTCGAGCTTTAGTCCTCGCTTGATCGCCCGAACCGCCAACTCGTGGCGATCCATTGCCGCCAAGGCGAACGCCTGCCGGAACCAGGCGTCGGCCAGTTGCGGTGCGGCGCCGGTGGCCTTTCGGTATCGCTGGTTCGCGCCAGCGTATTTCTGATTGCCGAAATGGGCGTCGCCGTAGCCGATGAATTTCCACGCCAACAAGGTCGCGCGCTGGTCGGGCGCACGCTGGGGTAGGTGCTGCGGTCCGGCCGCGTTCTCCGCGGGTTCATTGTCCTGATTTGGCGTGACGATCACGTTGACGTTCGACCCACGCCGAAACCAGTGGTCCACGCCCATGAACCGTTTCATCGCCTCGGGGCCGTAGAGTGTCTCGGCGGGCAGAAACACCGGGCCAGGGTAGTAGTAGCCCCGGTACGCCCGAGAGTAATATGGATAGGAATACGGGTACCGGTAGTAGCCGTAGCCATAGCCGTAAGGCGAGTAGGGGTAGTGGCGATACGCGCCGTAGTGGCGCGGGCGGAAATGGATGGAACCGCGATGGCCGGCCGAGCCGTGATGCGCCCCGGCCTTGAACTTGCCCGAGGAATGCTGCGCGACGGTTGGCTTGTTGCCCATGCTGTATCGCTGCCCGCGAGGCGGCATCTTCGGGTCGGCCGCCGTCCGAGCCGCCGAAAAGCTCATCCCCACAACGGCCACGATCAGTACGATCAACCAACGTTTCATGGCTCACCCCCGGGTTCTATACCGTAAACACTGGCTAACAACATTATATTATTTCCTTTTTCCACAAGAAAGGCAAGGGATCGCCGGAAATCTGTAGGCAAAATGTTGACGTTCACAGTGATGTGTGTTTCATTCCGGCCGACTATTGATCGTCTGGACCCACATAAGAAGTCAAGACACGGCCATCTTGACCGCATCAGACACGTCTGTCCCCCGTCCACTCCTGGACAGAAAGTGTTATTGGGACACCCCTGCGCCGGTCTCGAACAGCTTATCGACGCTCATCAGGGGGCCGAAAACCACCCGCGGCTCGAGCGACTGTGAAGCTTTGGTGAAGCCAAAAATAACATAGCTGCCACGGCCGAAGTCGACATCGCTGCGCCCGGCAGGAAAGGAATGGGCACAAACGTCGATCTCGGGAAGATTGTCGACCAGCACGGCATGGCTGAAGATCACGTCCCATTCCCACTCGGGCGGTTTGGCGTAGACGGGGTCGTCGCCGCTGAGGAATCCGACCAGGATGGTGGCCGGCTCGGGCAGCTCGAACTGCACGCGGACCCCTTTCCGCTTGCCCGCCGTGTGGGAAATCCGAATGCCCTGCAATCCCCGCAGCTCCGTAGCCACGTCCTTGATCGCATAGTCGCGGTCGGTAAACAGCTTG
>JAUWWA010000116.1 GCA_030617125.1 Pirellulales bacterium
CGACTACATCGAGGGCCTCTCGCCGGTGATCGCCATCGAGCAGAAGCACGCCGGCAGCACGCCCCGCAGCACGGTCGGCACGGTGACCGAGGTGTACGACTACCTGCGAATCCTCTTCTCGCGACTCGGCGAACCCTACTGCCCGACGTGCGACGTGCCGATCGGCACGCAGTCGACCGACGAGATCATCGCCAAGATCATGGACCATCCGTCGGGAACGAGGCTCTTTCTGGCCGCCCCGCTGGAAATCCCGCTCGGCGAGGACTACGAGACGTTGTGGGACGCGATGCGTGCGTCGGGTTACGCGCGGGTTCGCATCGACGGCGCGATCCATCCGATCGACAACCCCCCGAAGATCGACCGGCGGCGCACCCACCGCATCGAAGCGGTCGTCGACCGGCTGACCGTCCGCCGGAACAACCGCTCCCGGATCGCCGACAGCGTGGAGAACGCGTTGTCATTGGGTCGCGGCGTGCTGCACGTTGTCTATCCGCTCGGTTCGTCCGCGCCCGAGCCGGACTGGCCTACTGAGGTCCACAGCCAGCACTTCGCCTGCGAGCGGTGCGGGCGGAGCTTCGAGCCGCTTTCGCCGCACAACTTCTCGTTCAACAGCTCGCTTGGCTGGTGTTCGGCGTGCGAAGGCCTGGGCACGCAGACCGGCACGAACCTGTCGGCCTTGCTGCGCGATCCAAAGCTCGCGCTGGCCGAAGGCGCCGTCGCGCTCTGGCCGGGCACGGAAGGCCACATCTTCCCGCTGATGCTCGAAAGCTTCGCCCGCGGCACGGGCATCCCGACCGACGTGCCGTTCGAGCAACTCTCCGCCAAGCACCGGCGGCTGATCATGCACGGGACGGGGGAACAGTGGTTTGACATTCACTATGAAGCCGCAATCGTTGGTCGCGCCGCACAAAAAGCCGCGACCGGTGGTCGCGCCACACAAAAAGCCGCGACCGGTGGTCGCGCGGCGAACGACGGCGCGACCACCGGTCGCGGCTTTATGGAGGAATCGCCCCAAGTGGCGTTCCGCTTCCAGTACAAGGGGCTTTACCCGGCGCTGGACGAGGCGAGCCGGCTCTCGCCCCGCTTCCGCGGCAAGCTGGAACACCTCGTCGGCGAAGTGGAATGCTCGGTCTGCGGCGGTAGCCGTCTGCGCAACGACGCAGCCGCCGTGCAGCTCCGCGGGGGGACGATCGACGCGCTATGCCGGATACCCCTGGGCCGGCTCTTGGAGGAGTTCCGGCAATGGAAGCTCTGCACGACCGAGCGGAAGATCGCCGGCGAGTTGGTTCGCGAAGCCCGCAATCGGCTTCAGTTCTTGGTCGACGTGGGTCTCGACTATCTGACCCTTGCCAGGCCCACGGCGACGCTCTCCGGCGGCGAAATGCAGCGGATCCGGTTGGCGGCCCAGATTGGCAGCGGGCTGTGCGGTGTGCTCTACGTGCTCGACGAGCCGACCATCGGCCTGCACCCCCGCGACAACAAGCGGCTGCTGCGCGCCCTACGAAAGCTTTGCGACCTGGGCAACCCGTGGCTGGTCGTCGAGCACGATCGCGACGTGATCCGAAGCGCCGACAAGCTGCTCGATTTCGGGCCGGGCGCCGGGCGGGCGGGCGGGCAGATCGTCGCCCGCGGCACCCCCAAGCAGGTCGCCACGCGACGTGCGTCGGTCACCGGACCGTATCTTTCCGGCAAAAAATCGATCGCAGTGCCCACCAACCGCCGCATGAAGGGGTCAGGGGTCGTGGGTCAGGGGGCAGGGCAGTCAAATCTCGGTTCACGCACGGGAAATGCACCCAACGGCTGGCTCGAGATCTTCGGGGCACGGCAAAATAACCTCAAGAACATCGACGTGCAAATCCCACTAGGCGCCTTCACCGTCGTGACCGGCACCAGCGGCAGCGGCAAGAGTTCGCTCGTCGACAACGTGCTCTACAACGCCTTGGCGCGAATGCTCCACCGCGCGAAAACCTTTCCCGGCACGCACGATTCGATCCGCGGCGTCGAGGCGGTGAACAAAGTGATTCGCGTCGATCAGCGGCCGCTGGGGCAAACGCCCACCTCGAGCGCGGCCACGTTCACCGGTGTGTTCGACCTGATCCGGTCGCTTTACTCCCAGCTCCCCGAGGCAAAACTGCGCGGGTACACGCCGCGGCGGTTCAGTTTCAACGTCGCCGGCGGGCGGTGCGAGAAGTGCGAAGGCAATGGACAACTGCGCATCGAGATGCACTTCCTCCCCGACGTCTGGGTCCGGTGCGACACGTGTGGCGGCCGGCGGTACAACGGCGAAACGCTCGCCGTGCGGTACCATGGCCGGTCGATCGCCGACGTGCTCGACATGCCGTGCGGCGAGGCCGTAAAGCTCTTTGAAAACATCCCCAAAATCCGCCGCATCCTGCAAACCCTTGGCGACGTGGGGCTCGATTACCTCACGCTCGGCCAGCCGGCGCCGACGCTCTCCGGCGGCGAGGCACAACGCGTTAAGCTGGCCGCCGAACTCTCCCGGCCCGACACCGGCAATACCCTCTACCTGCTCGACGAGCCGACTACCGGACTGCACTTCGACGACCTGGCCAAGCTGCTCGAAGTGCTCAACCGGCTGGTCGACCTGGGCAATACCGTCGTGGTGATCGAGCACAACCTCGACGTGATCAAGACGGCCGACTGGGTGATCGACCTGGGGCCGGAGGCGGGCGATGACGGCGGGTTCGTCGTCGCCGCCGGAACGCCCGAGGATATCGTCGTCCATGCCCAGCGCTGGCTCCACACCCGTGCAAAGCCGCCGCCGGTGGCAGCGGAAGACGATGCACTGGCAGTGGAAGAGAACCCCGCGATCGGTGATCGCGGCTTTGCTGAGGGAATGCGGTCCCACACCGGCGAAGTCCTCGCTGGGGTGCTAAAAGCCGGGCTGCACACAAAGCGCAAGACGTTCGACTTCGCCGCCGAAGCCGCCGCCCGCCGCGGCGATCTGGAAATCGCCGACGTCGGACGCGAGGCCAAGATGCCATGGCAGATCGACGGCCGGCGCTGGCACACCGTCGATCGCGTCGCGCGCAACGGCAGCCCATGCCGCTGGGACGGTCGCGTGCTGGGCGAAGTAATCGACCGGATCCAGCAGCAATCGGAGTTGTTCAGCGGGACCGACTGGAACAGCCGCACGATCGTCGAGGTCCGCGCGGCGAAGAAATCCGACGGCTGGTTCTTCCACGCCATCACCGGCGAGGAGTGGCTCTTGAAGCTGAAGTTCCGCATCGCTCGGGGCACGTTTCGGCGGGTGGACTTGGTTGAGCGGCTCGAGTTGAGGCCGCTCAACGACATGCCCGAGCTGCCGCTTTACGGCCGCGAGCCGCGCGTGCGATGCAAAAACCTCAGCGGCCCGTGGCAGGAGGTGGAGCTGCGCGTTCATGGCTACGACGAGATCGACCGACCGGAGTTCTGGCAGTTCGTCGACGAAGCGGTGGCCGGGTTCGGCAAGTTCGCCCGACGCATGCAGCGGAAGTCCGACATCCTGCAACCCTGGAAGCAGCTTGGACGCACGTGGCACTTCGCCCGAAAGGGCTTTTCGCTCGGCAAGAAGATACACTGGAAGGCCGAGGTGCTGGAGGAGTTGTGCGAGTTGCTCTCCGACGTCGCCCCCAAGGGCCAGATGCTCTGGAACAACAAGCAGGTGGCGCCGGTGTACGTGCCCGAGCAAAAGGAGCCCTGGGCGGCCGTGCGCACCAAGAAGCTCGACGCGGTCTACCTGCACCTGACCGGGCCGAAGGGGCGTTTCACCATGGGCCAGATCACCGAGTTGGGCCATAACCCCCAGTTCGACGGCGAGCGGCCGGAGTGCGACATGTTGACGCTGAAGTTCCGCACGCTTGACGACCTGCACCGCGGCGACCTGGCGGGGTTCTTGAAGAAACACCTGGCGGAGGTTGCCGGACAATGAGAGATTCCCTGCTCCCAGAACGATTCCTCTTCCGCTTTTCGGTGCCGTGCCGGTATCGCGAGCAGCCGTGGACCGACAAAGGGACCAAGCTAAGCGAGACGTATCGGCTGGTGAGTTTCGCCGAGTTGGAAGACGCGGCGACGCCGGCCGACGTCCGCGCGGCGTGGAGCGAGGCCGGACTGGCGTTCTCGGTTCGCACGCAAGGCAAACGGCAAACGCCATGGTGCCGCGCCGAACGCCCGGAAGACAGCGACGGCCTGCAGGTCTGGATCGACACCCGCGACGTGCACAACGTACACCGCGCGAGCCGGTTCTGCCATCGGTTCTTGTTCATGCCGCTAGGCGGCGGGCCGCGGCGCGACCGTCCGGTGGCCGAGCCGCTGGCGATCCACCGCGCGAAGGAGCCGCCCCGGCCAATCCGCCCCGGCTTGCTGCGGGTCCGTAGCGAAAAGCGGATCGACGGCTATGTGCTCGAGGCGTTCGTCCCGGCCGAGGCGCTGATCGGCTTCGACCCAACCGAGCACCCCCGGCTCGGGTTCACCTACGCGGTGACCGATCGCGAGCTGGGCGAGCAGACGCTCAGCGTCGGCTCGCCCATGCCATACCAAGAAGACCCAAGCCTCTGGGCAACGTTGGAACTGGTGCGATAGCCGCTTACGGCATTGAGGAACTCAAGACGCTGCCCTTCGGTGCGGTGTGGGACTACTGCTGCCTGAAGCAGGACGTGCCGGTCGGTGAGGCCTGGCTCGACGAGGTCAAACGATACGACCTTGGTGTGCTGTCGAAGCGGAGTTCGTTCTCCGCCCGCTGTTACCCTTCTCCTAGCCCGCCGACCCGGTCTTCGCGCCGAAACAGAGCACCTGACCGTTGCGAAGGGTGACGACGACGCGACCGCGGGCATCCACGGCGATTGCCCAGCGCACGGGCGCGGCCGGCAAGGGATGTGCCCACAGTTGCTTGCCGTCCTTCGGATCCTGCGCGACGAGCACCCACGTCGGGCTGTCTTCACCTTGGCGTCGCCGGCAAGAGAGTCTTGCATTCGATGCGGTCACGACCGGATTCTCCCAATGGACGGAACGGTCATATACGGGAGAATCCGGACGCGAGTAAAGCGGCTGGCCGCAAACGGTCACTCGCCCGTCAGCAAGGCGCAGTTCTCGGCCTCGCGGGGCCGAGGCGCCCATCTCCTTCGGCGGGTCGTTCAGACAGCGGCCGTTAGCGATGTCGAATACCCCCGGCGAGACCGCGTTGCCGCCGGCAAGGTACAGCCGCCCGCCGTGCAACAGCAATTCCCCCTGACAAGCCACGCCCCTGCGTGAAAAGGCGTCCAGATGGCCCGGCGTGTTGTTCTGCCACTTGATTGTCCCGGTGGCCGCGTTGAGCGCGTAAACGTGCGTGCCGTCAAAATCGTTGATGCCGGCGGCGAAATAGGCCGTGCCCTCATGGACCAGCACACCGCCGGCCACCGGCCAGGTGGAGAGCAGCGAACCGTAGACGGAAATTTTTCGTTCGGCGGGTGCGGCGCGAAAGCGCCAGAGCAGCCGCCCGGTGGCCGCCTCGAACGCATACACCCAGCCGTCGCCCGACCCGACCAGCGCTCGTCCGTCGGCAATGGTCGGTGGATACCGCACCGCGCCGCCTGTGTAAGCCGTCCAACGTACCTGGCCATTGCTTGCGTCCAATGCCCTGACGATGCCGTCCTCACTTCCAAAGAAGACCAGCCCTCCGACGGCCGCGGGCGCCGTAGGTTCCACGTTCACTTTCGGGGCGAATTGCCAGAGGAGCCGGACCTGCTCGGGAATCGTGGCTTGCGTCTGAGCGGTGCGGGCGTTGTTGGCCCGATAGGTGGGCCAATCGGCCGGCGACTCTTCCAGCATCGCGACATTCGATGCATCGCCGGCGGGCGTTTCCAATCGCTCGGCCTCAGTGGCTTTGCGAGCGAAGTCGAACTCATCGGCCGGCCCGCAGCAGATGACCCCGAACATCTGGAGGTTGCAATCGCACACCCAGGGGATCCAGTACAGATGTCCGTTGGCGATGACAACACCCACGTGGCACGACGGACGCATGGCCGAAATCCACTGCATCTTGCCGGTGGCCGCATCCAACCGTGCCGAGCCCCCGGGTGCCCGGAAGAGAATGCCGTCTACCGCCCCCGTCGAACGGGTGCACGCCCGGCGGTGGGTCTGGTAGGTGGCCAGGACTTTGCCACTGAGCGGGTCGAGTTTCTTGGTGTCGTTCGGTGTGCCCTGGGCGCCAATAGTGTACAGACCGTCATCGCGAGCCACGATGTGCAGGTCTTTGGCGGGATGCTTCCAGAGAACTCGTCCGTCTTCGGCCGAAAGCGCGGTCAGCCAATCGACTTGCGGACCGACGACGTAAAGTGCCTGCTCGGTGCATTTCAGGTAGACCGTGCTCTTCCAGCC
>JAUWWA010000196.1 GCA_030617125.1 Pirellulales bacterium
AAGCGGGAGTCCGTTTTCACGAAGCAGCGATTCCATATCGCCCATCGGCGCAAAGACACGCTCGCAGGCCCAGTCGTCGCGGCGATTCATCACGGCATAGAGCACCTGCAAGCCATGGTGGCTCATGCCGATGGAATAGGTGTCGGGAAAGGCCAGGCACAGCGTGCCGCGCACCCGGCGGTGGTCCTTGGCCACGGCGTTCAGCTCGCTGCCGACGTACTGCCCCGGCGTTTGCACCCGTGGCAGCAGACGGTCAACGACGCGGTCTTTGAGCGACTGATTCAACATTTCCGTTCTTGATTATCGCAGAACAGGCGCCGGAAAACAGGGGACACTGGTTTGGGAATTCGGCGCGTGGTACCCTATAATAAAGAAAATGAGGCTGTCCAGGAATTCGCTCAACTTGGAGTGACGCCGAAATGCCCCCGGACTGCGTCCGGGGAATCCCACCGACGCAGTCGGCGGGCTTGTGGGCAACGCCGGTGAAGTGTGAACCGATGATCGAGAAAAGTGTGTGCCATTGGACGATTCGCTGCTGTGTGCTGGCGGTTGCGCTCGGCGCGGGTGAGGCGCCGGGCCAGTCGCGCAGCACCATGACCGCGGCCCGGCAGCGGATGGTCGACGAGGAGATCGTCGCCGCGGGCATCCGCAATCCCCGAGTGATCAAGTCGATGCGGGAGACGCCGCGGCACGAGTTTGTCTCGGTGCCGCAGCGAAAGTACGCTTACTTTGACATGGCATTGCCGATTGGCGAGTCGCAAACGATCTCGCCGCCGTTCGTAGTGGCCTACATGACCGAGGCGCTCAACCCGCAGAAGCAAGACAGGGTGCTGGAAATCGGCACCGGCAGCGGATACCAGGCAGCGGTGCTCAGTCCGTTGGTCCGCGAGGTCTACACTATCGAGATCGTCAAGTCGTTGGGGCTCAAGGCGGCGCGGACGCTTCGGCGGCTGGGCTACGACAACGTACACGTGAAGGTAGGCGACGGCTACAAGGGTTGGCCCGAGCACGCGCCGTTCGACAAGATCATCGTTACCTGCTCGCCCGAAGGCGTGCCGCCGGCGCTGGCGGCCCAGTTGAAGGAAGGCGGCCGCATGGTGATCCCAATCGGAGAGCGCTACCAGCAGACGATGTATTTGATGCGGAAAACCGAAGGCAAGATGGTGGCGGAGGCGATGCGGCCGACGCTGTTCGTGCCCATGATCGGGCATGCCGAGGACCGCCGGCGGGTGTTACCCGACCCAGCCAATCCGACCATCCGAAACGGCGATTTTGAACGGGTCGCCGGGGAGCCGCCCACGCCGGCCGGCTGGCACTATCAGCGACAACTCGAACTGATCACCGATGGCGACGCCCCTTCCGGCAAGAACTTCGTCACGTTCCACAATTCGGAGCCGGGCCGTGGCTGTCGGGCATTGCAGGGTATGGCCGTCGATGGGCGCAAGGTCAACGAGTTGGGTGTCTCGTTGTATGTCCGCGGCAAAGGCATCCGGCCCGGCCAATCCCGACATCAACAACCGCTCCTGACGATCACCTTCTACGACCAGAATCGCGGCACCGTCGGGCAACGCGCGCTGGGGCCTTGGCGAGGCACGTTCTCGTGGCAGCGCGAAACCACGCGACTGAAGGTCCCCAAACGCGCCCGCGAGGCCATTGTACGCATCGGGTTGCTCGGAGCGGTCGGCGAAATCTCCTTCGATGCGATTGCGTTGAAAGCGGTGAAGTAGTGGATAATGGATAGTGGGTAGTGGATAGCGGGTAGTGGGTAGTCGGCGGTGCGGGAGTTGAGGAGGTGGCAATTCAGTGCCACCGTGAGTGTGACGTAAGAAAATGGGCAGGGGATGGGAGGCGGTGGGAGGCGAGGAGTAACGCCCGCCGACTCCGGGCAGCGGGGTCGGAAAGGGTGAAGTCACCCGCAAGTATGCAAGACAACCCGTCCCCCGGACCGCAGTCCGGGGGCGTTTCCATATCAATGGAAACCACTATCCACACTCCCTTACTCACTATCCACTACCCACCGAAACGGTTCGTTGGACACCTCGTAGCCCGGGCGCAGGCCGACGTTCAGCAGCAGGCCGAGCGCGACGCCGTGGGCCAGCAGCCCCGAGCCACCGTAGCTGACCAACGGCAGCGACAGCCCGGTGATCGGCAGCAACCCGACGGTCATGGCGGTGTTGATGAGCACCTGCACGGCGACCAGCGCAACGACGCCGGCGGCGACCAGGCGTCCGAACGGTTCGCGGGTGGCGGTGGCGACGGCGACCCCGCGCCACGCCAGCAGACCAAATAGTCCGAGCACCACACCGAGACCCGGCAATCCAAAGCGCTCACCGAGCACGCAGAAGATGAAATCGCTCCGGGCCTCGGGCAGGTGGTAGGCCGCCGGGTCATCGATCAGTTGTCCCGTGAGATAACTCCCCCACACGCCGCCGAGTGAGCGGATGCGCTTGGCTTGGTGCAAGTGGTAGGCGTCGTCGCTGGGTCGTACTTCCGGGGCAGGCTGTTCGACCAGGGCGGTGACCCGCGACCTCTGCTCGTGGCTCATCTGCGTCCACAGCAGCGGCAGAAGCAGCAGCCCGGCGACCGCGACCATCGCCAGGTCGAAGCGCTTCGCCCCGGCCGTGAAGAGCATGATGAACAGGACCGGCAGAAAAACAGCGGCCGTGCCCAAATCCGGCTCTCGAAGGATCAACAACACCGGCATCATTGTCATGGCCAGCGGAACGATGAGCCCTCGCAAGCGCCGGTAGTTGTCACGATACATCAAGTACCGGGCCAACGCCAGCACGAACGCCACCTTGGCAAGCTCAGAGGGCTGCAACGAGATCGGTCCGAACCGAATCCAACGATGGGCGTTGTTGATCGCCGGAAAGAAGTAAACGACGACCAGCAGCACCAGCGACAGCAGGAAAATCGCGTAGCTGAGGCGGCAGAGGATGCGGTAGCTCGGCACCGAGGTCGCCAGCATGGCCGCAACGGCCACTGCCGAGAAGAGCATCTGCCGCTGCAGCGCTCTGCTGTGGCGCTGTGCCAGTTCCTCACAACGCGCGATCCCCAGCCAACCCAGCACAATCAACAATATGGCGATCACCACGATCGACCATGGCAATCGCCGGGCCCATGCGGAAGGTTTCACCAGTCTTTACCCTTGCATGATCGAAGACTACACATCATTGTTTTTCCTTCCGATATTCGCAACGGTGCACCGGCTTCTCGTGCAGGCGGGTGCGGCGTTCGAAATGCGTGCGGTAGGCCATGTCGTGCTCGGCAGGAACTTCGGACACTTCGAGCGGACCGACTAAATCGGTGTGGTCGGCGAGCAACTCCAGCGAGCTGTTGAAGTATTCCTCGACGTCGGTCCAGAAGTGCAATGAGCCACCCGGCCGCAACGTCCGCTGAACGTCGCGAACGAAGGATTCCCGCATCACGCGACGTTTCTTGTGGCGTTTCTTCCACCAGGGATCGGGGAAGTAGACGTGCACGGCCGCCAGCGAGTCGTCCGGCAACAGTTCGCCGAAGACCCGCAGCGCGTCGCCGACGACGACCGCAACGTTGCTCAGGTTGCGTTTCGCCACGGCGGCGGCGGCATATCGGGCGTACTTCACGGAAACCTCGATGGCGAGGAAATCGACGCCCGGCCGTGCGGCAGCGGCGGTGCGCAAGAAAAGCCCTTTGCCCGAGCCGACTTCCACCTCCAGTGGCGCCGTGCGGCCAAAGAGTTTCTCGGCATCCCACGGGCAGGGCAACTCGTCGAAAGTCTTCAGGTGGCTCGAGAGGTCGAGCGACGGATCGATTTTTCTCAGCGCGCGGCGACCCATGGCGGTGGCGGTTGTCAGGCGTCAGTCGTCAGTGAGCTGATCGACCGGCAAGGCGACCCCCTTGAGGACGCCTTCACAGACGAGGTTCTGATCGACGAAGCACTCGAACTCGCAGGTCATGATCATGCGGCGGAGTTTCAGCAGCCGGCAGACGATTACGAACCGATCACCGGGGCGCACCATGCCGCGAAAGCGAACGCTTTTAAGGCCGCCGAACCCGATCGTGCCGCTCATCAGTTCGTGTTTCTTGCTGTAGTACCCGGCCAATTGGGCGGCCGCCTCGCACATAATCACACCCGGCATGAGTGGCATCCCCGGCATATGCCCCCGGGCCCAGAACTCGTCGGGGCCAAGGTCCTTGTAACCCACCACGATATCATTCTTGGGATCGTCATAGCAGATCGCCGTTAGTTGCTCCATCTCGTAGCGTTGGGGGTTGTAGCGGCGGATTTCCTCGATATCGGCGATCACATTGTCCAGATCGTATTGGGAGAAATCGAGGATCGGCGGTTTCTTGGTCACACTTTGCTCCTTGACAGTAACTCGGTGGCACTCCCGGGGACGCCTCAGGTGCGAACTTCCTTGCGCTTCGCCTTCCGCGCCCGGGCGTTCGCCGGCCGCTTGCCGTGATTGGCTTTCTTGATTCTTCGGGCGGGTTTGGCCATTGGCGTCGGCTCCGTAAATGCATAATGGTCTATTCGTGACTCCAGAATGCCTGAGTTTACCATTCTCCGCGAGCAGTGTGAAGATGGATGAACCGCAGCATTCGAACGCCGGGATTCGGGGCAAGAACAAGCCGAAACGGGGCCGGCTCCCGCCCAACAGGGGGGCTGGAAGCCTTCAGGCTCTTCCGCAGTTACCTAGCCGCGCCTGCTGGACAAATGAGTTGCGCACAAGAAAGAAATGCAAGTTCAACTTGGATGCATTCATGGAGTCTCGACATAGATTCCTGCGCGCAACGGCAATCCCGGCGCAAGCCGGGGTTCCGTATGCTGTAATTGGGGGAAACGCCGTGGCGGTACTCTAGTGGCGACTGCTGATGCCCTGCTGCTCGCGATGCATGCGGTCGGGCTCGGCATGACGACTGGTGCCCGGGTAATGGGCCGAGTC
>JAUWWA010000173.1 GCA_030617125.1 Pirellulales bacterium
CGTCGACGGGGTGAGTCTGACGATCGTCGACTGCGAGCCGGACAAATTCAGCGTCGCGTTGATCCCATACACGCTGGCCGTCACTACGTTGGGCCCGTTGAAGGTCGGCGGTAAGGTGAATCTCGAGACCGATCTGCTGGCCAAGTACCTACAGCGGTTAGCCGAGGCGGAGCACTGGGAGAAATGACCGCCTTCCACATCACCGGCGGCATCCCACTCTCCGGCACGGTTCGTGTCGCCGGGTCGAAAAACGCCGCACTGCCGATGATGGCAGCCGCGCTCCTCGCTGAAGGGCCCGTGCACTTGCACCACGTACCGCGGCTGGCCGACGTCCGTACGCTCACACAGATGCTGCGAGAGTTGGGCGTGTGCGTGTGCCGATCGGCGGATGGCGCCGTGCTGCTGGAGGTGGTCGATCCGATGCCAGTCCACGCCCGGTATGACCTGGTCCGCCGCATGCGAGCGAGCTTCTGCGTGCTGGGGCCCTTGCTGGCGCGGCGCGGCCGAGCGGTCGTTTCGTTGCCCGGCGGATGCAATATCGGCGATCGGCCCGTCGACCTGCACTTGAAGGGGCTCGCCGCGCTGGGCGCCGAATTGCGGCTGCGGCGCGGGTACGTCGTCGCCCGGGCGAAGCGGCTGCGGGGCACGACCATCGACCTGAGCGGGCCGCACGGCTCAACGGTCACCGGCACGGCCAACGTGCTCAGTGCCGCCGTGCTGGCCACGGGCGAAACCACGATCACCGGCGCCGCCGTGGAGCCTGAGATCGTCGACCTGGGCAACTTCCTAATCGCCATGGGGGCCCGCATCGTTGGACTGGGGACGCGGACGATCCGCATCACGGGCGTCGGCCGGCTCGAAGGCGTTGCCTATCGCGTCATTCCCGACCGCATCGAAGCGGCCACCCTGCTACTGGCGACGGCCGTCACCGGCGGCTCGGCCACGGTCACCGGCGTTGTGCCCGGGCACTTGACTGCCGTGGTCGAGGTGCTTCGCACGGCCGGGTCGCGGATCGAGAGCGGCGACGATCGTATCACGATCGCGGCCAGCACCCGGCCGTATGCGATTGACGTTGCCGCGGAGCCCTATCCCGGTATTCCGACCGACGTTCAGGCCCAGTTGACCGCATTGGCCTGCCTTGCCAGGGGTCGCAGCGTGGTCCGGGATCGCGTCTTTCCCGATCGTTTCCAGCACATTGCCGAGTTGAATCGCCTGGGCGGGCGAATCGAACGCCGTGGCGCGAAGGCCGTCGTCATAGGCGTGCGGCGGTTTCGCGGTGCCGTGGTTACCGCCTCCGACTTTCGGGCCAGCGCCGCGTTGGTACTAGCGGGTCTGGCCGCCGAGGGAAGAACCACCGTCCGCCGCATCCGCCACCTCGACCGCGGCTACCAACGACTCGACGAGAAGCTTGGCCGGCTCGGGGCCCGCATCGCCCGCACGCGAAAAGGGGTCAGGACTGTTTGTGGCAAGACAAATAACATGGTGAGTGGACCATTTTACCCAGCCTGCCACAAATAGTCCTGACCCTTTTTCTTGCGGCTTATCCTTTTCCCAGCCCGCGGAAGACCTGCTGCATCAACACGTTTTTCTTCGAGGTGAGCGAGCCGGGGTTTTTATCGTCGCGCAATACCGCGTACATCATGTGGTACTTCGCGTCTAGGTCGTCGGCGTAGTGGACGATCAACGCCTCGGGGGTCATCGGCGGCTTCAGCGCGCCCCATTCGGGCAAGCGCTGATGGGCGATCACCACGTGTTCCAGACGCAGCAAGATGTCGGGGTCGATATCGAGCTGCGCGGCCGCCTCGCAGACCATGTCGCGGCCTTGGAGCATGTGGCCGATCAGGCTGCCCGCCGGCGTGTACGACGTGCCTTCCGGCTCGCAATCGAGTTCGCGGATCTTCCCGATGTCATGCAGGATCGCGCCGGCGATCACCAGGTTGCGGTCAAGCGGCGGCTGCATGTCGGCGTAGTAATCGGCGTACTTGTCGGCGAGATAGATGCACGATCGGGTAACGCTGAGCGTGTGCTCCAGCAGCCCGCCGACGAAGGCGTGATGGTTTTGTCGGGCCGCCGGAACATGCAAGAACGCCTCGCGATGGGACGTGCAGATCGACTCGACGAGTTGCTTCAGCGCGGTGTCGTCGATCTCGCTGCGGATAATATCGAGCAACTCGTCGAGCATTTTCGATGGATCGAATCGCGACTGCGGGCGGCACATGGCCGGGTCGAACCCATCCTCGGCGTCGGCGTCGGCGACCTCGCGGATCTTGCGGATGTCGAGTTGCGGCCCGTAGTTGGTTTCGCGATAGACGGCTCGAAGCTTGTAGAAGACGCCAGGCGTCCATTGGTCGCGGCAGTCGGCCGCCCAAGGTGAGTTGTCCCAAATGGGGAAGCTGACCTCGCGACCGCCGTCGCGAAACGACACGCGGTAGTAGGGCTTCCCCGTCTTGGTGAGCAATTCCTCCTTGGAAGTCATCAGTACGAACAGGTCGGCCTCCTGATTGGGGTCCATTTCGGCCAGTGCGACGGTGGGCAGGGATCGGGGCATGGGATTTTGAATTTCTGATCTGAGACTTGGGTCACCCGTTCAGGTCGGGCAACGCCCGACGTTCCTTGGCATTGTAGCGAAAAGACCCAACATTGGGCAGTAGACGGGAGCGCGTCACGGGGGCAATGCCCTAAATCCAGTGAAGATTTCCCAATGTGACACCCGAAAGCAGATTATGGGGGTGGATAGTGGGTAGTGGATAGTTGGTCGCCGTGCCGGCGACCGCTAAACGCTTGATCGCAAACCCCGAATCCCTAACCCCCAGCCCCCAGCCCCCCGTCCCTATGCCCGCCACCCGACGCAAACCGAAGCCGCCCAACGCGCGGAGCCTCGCGCAGTCGTGGCTCGATGCGTTTGTCGACTACGCGGCCGGGGAGTGTCACCTGGCCGAGAACACCGTCGTCGCGTATCGGCGGGACTTGAGGCGGTTCTTCGAGTGGCTTGCCGGGCGGAGCATTGCGAAGCTCTCAATCCGCGATCTGGCCGACTACATGGGCTACCTGCATGAGCAGAAACTTGCGCCGGCCAGCGTCGCCCGGCACATCGTTTCGCTGAAGGTCTTCTTCCGATACCTCCAACTCGAAGGCGTGCTGGAAGACAACCTCGCCGAACTGCTCGGCAGCCAGAAGCTGTGGCAGCGGGTGCCCAAAGTGCTCAGCCCGCAGCAGGTTGGCCGGCTGTTTGAAGCGCCGCACAATGGCGACCCGTGCTGGCGACGCGATCGGGCCATGCTGGAGTTACTCTACGCGACCGGGTGCCGGGCCTCGGAACTCTCCAACCTGCGGCTGCAAGACGTGCACCTCGACGAGGGATTCTGCATGTGTCACGGCAAGGGCGACAAGGAGCGGCTCGTGCCGCTTGGCGCCCGGGCGGCCGACGCAGTCCGTGCGTATCTTGCACATGAACGAGGCAAACTGGCGGTGGCCAACCCGACGACGACCGACTGGGTGCTGTTGTCGTATCGCGGGCGGCGTTTGCGCCGGGAGCGAATCTGGGAACTGCTGAAGAAGTACGTCCGCCGCGTGGGTGTCCCGCCGGAAGTCAGTCCGCATACGCTGCGACACAGCTTCGCCACGCACATGCTCGCCGGCGGCGCGGACATGCGTCAGGTTCAGGAGATGCTTGGCCACGCGAGCATCGCCACCACGCAGATCTATACGCACGTGGATACGTCGCGGCTAAAAGCGATCCATCGAAAGTACCATCCGCGGGCGTGAAGAGGAGATGGGGGATCGGGAATCGGGGTTCGGGATGGTGCTGCCCGTTTCGTGGCCGCCGGTACGACGGCCCGCTACCGACCATCCACTCCCCACTACTCACCGCGCGGCGGGGCGAACTTGATCTTCTCGATCACCGTGATTACGCGACCAGTATCGGGATCGATGTAGCCGGAAATGGCGGTGATGGCCCGCATCACGTACTCATACTTCAGTTGATAGTCGCAGTCGAGTTCGACTTCGGCGGTATCGGCGAAGGAGCCTGGCCCGCGGTCGTCACCGATGAGAGCCCGGACTTCACTGCGCAGGGCGTCGAAGCTGTTCCCCAGCCCCCTCTGGCCCATCCAGATGCTTTTCAGCCGGCCTTCGGAATCGGCCCTCATCCGGACCGTAATGGGCGGGAGCTGGCTATCATCGGGCAGGCCTTCACTGGGCGCGTGCCGGGGCATCTTGATGCTGAAGTCGCCTTCGGGGCTGGCGATCTTGAACGTCATAATGAAGAAGATGAGCATCAGGAAGACGATGTCGATCATCGGCGTCATTTGCAGCTCGATCTTCTCCTCGCCGTGACGTTGGACATGGCGGACTTTCATCGGTCACCCCTTCTGTTTTTCCGCAGCCTTTTGCTTCGCTCGCAAGTGGAACTTCTCAAAACCCGTATCTTGGCATATCTTGATCACCTCTTGGACCTTTCCGGCCTGGGCGTCCGCATCGGCCCGGATGATGATGGTGGCGTCGCTGACGGTGCGCTCCTTGCTGGTTTCGATCATCACCTGCTTTTCGACCAGGAGTTTCCGCGGCAACCCGCGAATGGGGAACTCCTCGCCGCCGAAGATGACCATGTTGTCACGGGTCAATTGCAGCGTGATGGCGAAATCGGGCGGCGAGTCGGGCGGCTTGGCCAATTCGCTGTCGGGCAGACGAATTCGCTCGCTCTGGTCGGCCTCGGCAAAGTTAATCACCACCATAAAAAAGGCGATCAACTGAAAGGTCATGTCGATCATGGGAGTCATGTCGCCTCCGGCGAACGAGGCGCCCTTGCCAAACCTTTTCCTCATCAGTCGGCCCCCGCGTTCGGTGGTGATTGCTGCCATGGGCTCGCCTCGGAGCTACTTCTTGGCCGCGCCGGCGGATCCGACGTTCGAGAACCGGCTCATCAGCCCCTCGCTGAGAATGCCGACTTCGAGCACCAGCCGAGCGATACGATTGCGGAGGATGTTGTAGAACGCAATCGCCGGAATGGCAATGGCCAGACCAATCAGCGTCGTAAACAAGGCCGTCGAGATTCCCTTGGCCAGTTCCGACGGCTTCGGTGTGGTCGCACTCGTGGCAATCACGCTGAAAGCCTCGATCATTCCGTGGACAGTCCCGAGCAGGCCGACCATCGGGCTGATCGTGCCGATGAGCGCCACGTAGCTAAGCCGGTGCTCCATCTTC
>JAUWWA010000265.1 GCA_030617125.1 Pirellulales bacterium
CGAACCCCGAATCCCCAACTCCTAGCCCCGAGCCCCTCCCGTTGAGCCGAGAACCGCATTCAAAATGTCGTCAACGATCCGGTCCGGGCGAATGTTCTCGGCCTGACCCTCGAAGTTCAGCACCATCCGATGCCGCAGCGCCGCGTGGGCGACCGCTCGCAGATCGTCTTGCGACACTTCGCCGCGGCCCTCGATGATCGCACGAACCTTGGCCGAAAGCACCAACGCCTGGGCGCCGCGGGGACTGGAACCGTATCGCACGAACCGTCGGACCATCTCGGGGGCCTGCTGGTGGTCGGGATGCGTGGCCGACACCAACGTGATCGCCAGCCGCCGCACGTCGCCGTCGATCGTAGTCTGTCGGGCAAGTTGTCGCATCTCCAATATCCGCCGACCATCGACCACTTTCATCACCACCGGCGGCTCACCTTCGGTGGTGCGCTGGAGGATCTCCTCGATTTCATCCGGCCCGGGCGGTTCAACCAGCAGCTTGATGAAGAACCGATCGATCTGCGGCTCGGGCAGCGGGAACGTGCCTTCCATTTCCAACGGGTTCTGCGTGGCCATCACAAAGAACGGCTGCGGGAGTTGGAACGTCTCGTTGGCTACGGTGATCGCCTGCCCCTCCATCGCTTCGAGCATCGCCGATTGCGTCTTGGGCGTACCGCGATTGATCTGATCGGCCAGGATGATGTTGGAGAAGATCGGGCCCTTCTGGAACTCGAACGTCCGGCGGCCCTCGGGCGTTTCCATCACCACGTAGGTGCCCAGCAGGTCGGCCGGCATCAGGTCGGGCGTGAACTGGATCCGCTGGAACGAGAGCTGGACCACGTTGGCCAAGGTGTCCACCAACAGCGTCTTGCCGATTCCCGGCACGCCTTCGAGCAACACGTGGCCGCCGGTGACCACCGCCGTCAAAATGCCGTCGACGACGTCCCGCTGTCCGACGACGACCTTGCCAATTTCGCGTCTGAGGGCGTCGAAATCCTTGCGGAAAGTCTCGAGCTGCTTGCCGATCGACATGTCGGCGCCCATGGTCTTGATTCCTTCGTCAAGCAAGATATACGACATCACAGGAAAGCGCCGGCAGTATCCCACCGAAGCGATGACGGGTCAAGGTGCGGCGCCTGCTGGCGCCGCGAAGCACCCAAGTTGACCGGTCTGCCGATCGTCGTTTTATGGGAATAGCCCGGCCGATTTCGCCGGATACTGCGATACGGGAGAAAACATTGCGCCTGGGCGACACCAACGTCACCTTGCAGAGTTATTGTAATGTGAGGCGTATTCTTGTATATTGTGGGTGGTGGGTCAAAGACACCTGAACGGCCAGGCGGGCAAGCTCACGGGAATTCGTACAAGGAGCGGAACCCATGAGAAGCGGCATATTTCCGACAGTTGGCGTGGCATTCCTGTTCGGTGTCGCGATTTCCATCGCCCAACAGTCCGCCGCGGCCGCGGAGGACCAGGCGCCCTGGCGCATTTCCAAGGTCGCCAAGCTCAGTCGTGCTCGCGCCGCCGCCGCCGAATCGGCAACCGGCCTGAAGAAGTACCTACATATTGCGGTGCAATTCAACGTTCCGCCCGAGGTGCGGAAGAAGCACCACTTCCGCGTGACCAACGCCCGCGGCGAACCCGTCGGCAGACTTTGGGGCTGGAACGACGCCCGATCGCTCGTGATCTTTGAGGGAAGCTGGGGCAATCTGGCCGGGCTGTATCTCGATGCCAACGGCCACCGCGAGCCGTTGGTGATGCGTGCTCCGGTCGTCGCGCGCGGCGTTCGGCGCGGAGGCGTGCAACCCTCGGACCGCGTTGTGGTGCGGCAGCCGGTCCGCGTCGGCGTGGAAACACCCCAAGCGCCGCGAATCCACGTGGACGGACCAGACCGCGTCGTGCATCACGGCGACACGAAGCACATTTATCACGGCGGTGGCGACCAACATGTGATCGTCGGTGGCTCGGGCTCCGGCGCTGGACCCGGCACGGGTGCGGGCTCCGGGCCTGGCGCCGGCCCCGGCGAGGATCCCGGTGAAGGTCCTGGTGAAGGCACCGGCGCGGGTCCCGGTGTGGGTCCTGGTGAAGGCCCCGGCGAGGGTCCCGGTGAGAGTGAGGCCGCTGCCACGGAAGAGGAGCCCGAGAAGTGCAAGACGTGCAACGGGACTGGATTGTGTCCGGAGTGTAAAGGAGAGGGCTGTGCGGCGTGTGGCGGCACGGGCAAGTGCCCCGAGTGCTCCGGTACGGGAAAGGCGAGTCCTGGCCAAGGCGCGGGACCCGGCGCGGGCAAGGGCTCCGGCTCCGGTTCCGGCATGGGGTCTGGTGGTCCTGGCGGCGGCACTGGTCCCGGCATGGGGTCTGGTGGTCCTGGACGTGGTGGTCCGGGTGGGCCCGGACTGTACGGCTCTGATAACCGGGCGGGATACGGCCCTCTGGCTTCGGCAGGCATCAAGGCAGGGGCGCCGCTGCCGGAGCTAATCCCGGCGTATGTGCTGTACGTCGCCACGGGCGAGGAGACGGGCCGGGGGAAGGTCTATCAGATGAATGAGCACGGGACGGTGCTCGGCTGGGTCAACACACCTTATGTGCCCACGGGCATGGCCCTGCATCGCGATCACGAGCTAGTTCTGTCGCTGCCTCGCGACGGCGGCAAGATCATGCGGATCGACGACACCAGAAAGCTTTCCACGCTCCTTGAGAAGGACAAGACCCTGGTCCATCCGATCGATGTCGGCATCTCCGGCAATTCGGATACCGTAGTGGTGGCCGACAACATCGCCGACGTCCTGGCCGCAACCTCTACCGGCGGCATCAAGCCGAAGGTCTACCGTCGGTTCGAGGGCCAGAAGTGGGCTGCCCAAAAAATGTCGGTCGCCGTCGCCAACGACAAAAGCGTGCTGCTGGGCACCGACGGCGATGCGGGAATTTTCCGCTTCTCCGGCAACGCCAAGTCGGTATCGTCGAAGCCGTTGCTGCCGGGCACCGGAGGCGTGGCGGCCGACCCGAAGTCGCTCCGCTGGGCGGCCACCCAGAAACCCAACTTAGTGTATGTGTTCGAGGGAGAAGAGCTAATGCGGAAGCTCCGGCTCCCGCGCGGCAAAAGCCACTATCGGGGCGGCCTGCTGTCGTTCGCGCCTTCGGGCAACCTGGTGATGGCCGCGCGCGACAGCGACCAGGCAGTCGGCGAGCCCTGGTTCCTGCAATACCGGCTCGAAGACGAGAAAGTTGTCGATAGTGCGGGCGGCGGCCATGGGTCGACGAAGGCCGGCGAGTACATCAAGGCGTGGGACAGCCAGAAGACCGAAATCCGCAGCCTGTTCCCCTGGAAACACGAGACGATGACTGATTTCGTCGTCGGCCCGCGGATGCTCTGGAACCGAAAATCACCGAAAACTTACAGAAGCACTTACTGAGGTGGCGTCATGAAGCTCCTTGCGGCGTGGTCGCAGGTATTGATCTGCGGCGTGGCGGTCCACGGTGCGTCGGCCCAGGAACCCGGCCGAGTGGTCCAGTTGCCCACTTTTTCGATGTTCAGCACGAGCACGACCGTTTCGGTTCCCGATCGCGGCAGCGTATACCTCGGCGGGGTCAAACGGGCGGCAACCGGCCGTAGCGAGTTCGGCACGCCGTTGTTGCCGTTGCGGCCGTTTCGCAGCAGTGCCTTTGGCGCCGAGCGAAGCGCGTCGCAAATGCACGTCTCGGTGTGGATTCACGACTTCGAGGCGATGGACGAGTACCTGCTCGGCCAACCGGCGACCGCACCGCGGCTTTCCTCTTCGCGGCAGCCTCGCCGGGCGGTTGAGTGGCTGGGGCAAAGCGAAGTGCTGTCCCAGACAAGTGCCCCCGGAGCTTGGCTGCGCTCAACCGCCAGCCACCCGGGAAAGCCGGCGATGAGCCTCGCCGAGGCCCGCGCCCAACGCGCAAGCCGGCAACAGCTTCGCAACAAGGAGGCGGCGGACTTCTTCACTCGCGGACAGAAGGCCGAATCCGAAGGCAAGCCGAACGTGGCCAAAATCTACTATCAGATGGCCTCGCGACGCGCCTCCGGTGATCTGAAAAACCGGGTCGCGGCCCGACTCGACGCAATCGGGCACGC
>JAUWWA010000280.1 GCA_030617125.1 Pirellulales bacterium
ATGGGCATGTCGGGCTGCAACTTCGCCATTGCCGACACGGGCACGCTGGCCATCGTCGAGAACGAGGGGAACGTCGGCCTGTCGACCTCCACGCCGCCGGTCCACGTCGCCTTGATCGGCATCGAGAAGATAATCCCGTCGATCGAATACCTGCCACTTTTCTTGAACCTGCTGGCACGGGTCGGCACGGGACAGAAACTGACCACCTACACGCACTTGCTCCACGGGGCCACGCCGGGGCGGAAGCTGTACGTGATCCTGCTGGACAACGGCCGCTCGCGCGTGCTTCAGGATCCGCCCGCACGCGGCGCGCTGACGTGCATCCGATGCGGCATGTGCCTGAACGTCTGTCCGGTTTACCGCCGTGCCGGCGGCTGGGCCTACGGCTGGATCTATCCGGGGCCGATCGGCTCGATCCTTTCGCCGCACCTGGTCGGGCTCGACAAGGCCGGCACGCTGCCGTTCGCCTCGTCGCTGTGCGGGGCTTGCGCCGAAATATGCCCGGTCAAGATCGATATCGCCCATCAACTCGTCCACCTGCGGCATCGGGCCGTCAATGAGCCATCGCCGGCCAGATCGCTCGTCGACCGGATCACCTGGAACGCCTGGGCCTGGGCCATGGGCGGACCGCGGCGATACAACCTGGCGATGACGACGGCGCGCATCGGCGTGCGCATGCTCAAGTTCGTGCCCAAAGCGTTGCACTTCGACAAGCTGGGCGCCTGGACCCGCGGCCGCGAGTTGCCCAAGGTGCCTGGCCCGGCCTTCAGAACGTGGTGGCGACGCAACCGTAATAACTAGACATGTCAACCACAACGTTGACATTGGCCGACGCGGCGGACCGGCGTCTCATTGGGGAGAGTCTGGTCATCGCCAACGGCACGACCGGAACCGAACCGCCTGAGCGGCTACAACGCTCCTTCGATAAACGCATAACATAGAATATGCGTCATGACAAAAAATGAATCTTCCAGCCGGCCCATGTGGTCGGTGGGCACGGTAAGAGGAAGCTGGGCAATTTCCTTGAGGCGGCCGCCGGCGGATGTGGTCAGCCCGATCGTCTTGCAGCCGACTTCGTTGGCATACTCCACCGCGCGGAGGACATTTGCGCTGTCGCCGCTGCCGCTGATGGCCAGCAGCACGTCGCCCGCCGTGGCGAAGTTCTTCAAGGGCTCGACAAATACCGATGCGTAATCCACATCGTTGGCATAGGCAGTGATCGTGCTGATGCTGTCGGCCAAGGCGATCATCTTGAACCGCGGTTGCCGGTTCGTCGAAGCTCCTTTGACGATATCCACCACCATTTGCGAGGCGATCGAGGCACTCCCACCGTTGCCGCAGGTGTAAATAGTCCGGTGCTGCTTGCGTGCGTCATCGAGCCACCCAGCCGCCCGGGCAATCGCGTCTGCGTCCAGTTCCGGGAGCAAGTCAGCCAAGGTATCGAGATATCGGCGGACAAATGGTTGTGATTTC
Source organism: Pirellulales bacterium (assembly GCA_030617125.1). Classification (GTDB taxonomy): domain Bacteria; phylum Planctomycetota; class Planctomycetia; order Pirellulales; family Thermoguttaceae; genus JAUWWA01. The sequence goes on from JAUWWA010000280.1 coordinate 1,474, forward strand.
ATGGTTGGTTCCTACCTTTGTTCACGTTGTTGTTCCAGCCACATTTTCAACCGTGGGCAAAGCTCCTCGGGCCGGGCCGTACCGGTGGTCGCCAGTTGCTCTACCGTGATTGAGGCGACCAGGTTTCCCACCAGCGCCGCTTCGGGCAGGTTCGACCCCGCGGCCAAGGCAAGCACCGCCCCGGCCGTTGCACTATCTCCGGCCCCCGTCGTGTCCGTCGGGCCGTCGACGCGCACGCCGGGCACGATCGTCCCTTCAGGATCGCTCACCATCATCCCGTCCGCTCCCCGCGTCGCACAGATCGGTGCTCCGATGTCGTCGCGCCGGCGCTGGATGGCCCGCCGCAGCTCATCGAGAGGAACGATGTCGCCCGGAAGCGGGTTACGTCGTCCCACGGCTTCGAACTGGTTCGGCTTGGTGATGATACCGCGAAACTGCCAGATGCGACGGCGGCTGTCGGCCCAGAACACCACGTTCCGCCAGCGCTTGGCCCACTCTATCAAAACCAGGCGAACGCTCGCCGTGATCACGCCGCAGTCTTCCTCCTCGACCTGGTCGGTCACAATCACGGCATCGAGTTCCGGCAGCAGCGCGTCGAGCGACTGGGCGATTTTTTGCTCCGTTGCCTCAGACATAACAGTGCGGTTTTTGGTGTCGTAACGCTCGTGTTCGCCGGCAAGGGTCGGATCGCCTTGGTCCCGGGGTTTGAGGTACGTTGGGGTCATGCGATTCGGGTCACAGTGGAGATGACCTGTGCCGCAGCCAAGTGTGTTGAGATCTTGCCGTAACTCGTAGGCCTCGCCGTCATCACCGGTAAGGCCGACAGCGTGCAAAGCCCCGGCGCCGAGGGCTGCAAGATTACAGACTACCGTTCCCGCAGCGCCGGGACTGTGACGTACACGAACCACCTGATGCGCCGTTTTGCCGGTTTCCACGCCGACTTCGGCCAGCGCCGGAGCCACGTCGAGATACTTGTCCAGAAAAAAGTCCCCGACAACGGCGATCCCTAGGTGCGAAAATCGATCGACCAACTCACCAAGCCGATCACAGGACATGCCCTCAAACGTCTTCATCAACCCACCTTCGTACCGTCCGCCGGTTCGTTCCACAAATACGCCAACAGCGGTTGGAAATCCCGATAATCCGGGATTACCAGATCGGCGCCGACGCCGATGAGCCGGTCCCGCTTCCACGGGTCGGGCTTGCCGCTGCGTCGAGCCTCATCACTGGCGACCGCCACCGCGGCACCGCCGACCGACTTGATATTCCGGATCTCCACGTATCCGTCCCCGAAACCCAACAAGGCCGAGCCCCCGACGTGATTGTCGCGCAGAATCCGTTCGATCACCTGGGCCTTGGAAAAGGCCTTGCAGTCGTCCAGCGCCCCGTAAATGTGCGATCCGAAGTAACTGTCCAGCATCAACATCCGGGCCTCTTCAAGAACATAGTGTTCGTCCGTGCCGCTGGCAAGATACAGTTGGACGTCCCGCCGGCTGAGTTCCTCGAGGATGTCGAAGGCACAGGGCACGAGCATTTCTTCCGGGGCCACCTTGCCCGAGCGCAGCGCCTCGCGCCGATCGGCGATTCGCAGCATCAGCCGATCGTGATACATCCGTTTGTAGATGAGGGGATCCTCCGGCGCTGCGCCACGCTTGCGCACTTCTTCCGCCAGGCGAATCATCTGGTAGATGGTCTGTTTGCCCGTCAGTTGCGCGACAAACTCGAAGGCAAGATCGTAAAGCGCTTGGGGTGACTCATCGGTCCCGGTTGCCTGCAAAACTTCGACCATCATGGGCACCATCACCTTCGGCCATCCTTCCCGGATCAGGCTCAGCGTGCCGTCGAAGTCGAACAAGACATGTTTCGGCGGCTCTTGCCGCTGCAGGGGACGAACAATCTCCACGCAGGTGTTTGGGAGAAAGTGCGTGGGGCCGATTGCATCGACGATTCGCCGATAGTCTTCTTCGTGGATACCTGAATTCATGGATACCCGTCTGTACATCCTTGAGCTTGGACGTTACGCCGGTTTCTCGCCAAATCCGGAATGCCTCTGCTGAGCTTACTGCCGGGAGAAACAGAGGGGGAGCCCGATTGCCTGCCGGCTTCCGTGGCGGCCCGGGTGATGCTCTACACGGCCTCTTGGATCAGTCCGCGGTCCCGCCGACCGGGAATGCCGTACCGGACACTCAAATCGCCGAACTCGAGCATGAGCGCGTCCATGCCTTCCTATTTTCGTAACCGTTCACGGCCTGAAACACTGGAAAACAAGGGGTCTTCCGAACCGGGCCATCACAAAGCGCCGAAAATGGGAGCCGATGTTGCAACTCGACCACAACATATTGTAGCTAGCATCGCATAAAGGCCCCAAATATCCCGTGAACGGTTACCTATTTTCGATAGTCCCATTTCTCTTGTCAAGGCAGCCATTTTTCCTGCCGGCGGGCATTTCCGAGTTGGCGACCGTCGGGCTCCTAGCCGCTGTCAGCGGTCGCGGAGGTGTCTCGGCGTGGTGCAG
>JAUWWA010000225.1 GCA_030617125.1 Pirellulales bacterium
CGATCTCGCCGGCCGAGGGACTATTCGGTTCGGTCGGCCTGATCTCCACTTCGAGGCTATCGCTCTGTTTCTCGCCGGGTGTTGGTTGGGGTGTCCCGAGGAAGTCGGTTTGCGTGTCCGCAATACCCGGTTCCCCCGGCCGCTTCGGGGGCACCGCCATTTGCGGCTTCGCCGTTCGGGGCTTGGCCACCCGCGGTGCTGACGCAGGCGGCATGGCAATCCGCGGCGGAACCGGGGGCGGCGTGGTCACAAGCGGCGTTGTGGCCACTGGCGCCGTCGCCCCCGCCGACGGAGCCGGGGTGGCCGAGAGTATCACTCGATCGACCCAAGGCGACAGCCGTTTCATGACCGCAGCCGCCGATCGAATTCGCTGCGCCGGGTCTTTCGCCATCATGTCGGCCATCAGGTCGACGTATGCGTCGGTCAGCTCGCTGTTGAGCCGGCGCGGGTCCAGCGGCCGCAAGTCGCAATGCGCCCGCGCCTTGTCCGACGTTGTACCGCCCGGGAACGGCACCTTGCCGGTGACGGCATAGTACAGTGTGCATCCGAGCGAGTAGATGTCCCACGCCGGTGTCGGTTCCCAGGGCGACTCGATATGGTCGGGCGAGACATAGTCGGCCGTGCCAACGATCTTGCCAAAGCGTGGGTCGTTCTCGACGTCGCCACCGCTAGGGCCGGCCAGGCCCAAGTCGGAGAGCTTCGCTTCGCCCTGGGGCGTGACGAGCACGTTGCCCGGCTTCACATCGCGGTGGATCAGGCCCTGGCTGTGTGCGTAGCGGAGCCCCTCGACCACCTGGTAGACAATATTGGCGGCCGTAGTCATGCTCAAACGGCCGTCGTGGCGGACGAGCTTTCGCAGATCGCCTCCAGGCACGTACTCGGTGACGAGGTAGTAAACGTTGCCGTCGTGGCCGGCGTCTAGCGCCCGGACCAGCTTGGGATGATCGAGACTGGCCAAGGCGCGGATTTCGCGGGCGAAATTGGCGACGGCGTCGGGGCTGGATTTGCTTAGCGGGAGGACTTTGATTGCCACGACTCGGCCCATTACGCTGTGTTCGGCCTTGAAGACCTGCCCCATGCCGCCCTGACCGATGGAATCGACGATCCAGTACGGGCCGAGACTGAACTTGGTCCGACCTTCGAGCAACTGCACAGCCTGCCAACGGTTCAACCGGCCCAATTCGACCAGGCGATCGGCGAGCTGCTCGTCGGTAAGCGGGCCGTGGTTCTCCTCGTCGCCCTCCGACCAGCGGCCGCCCGCTCGGGCCTCTTCGAGCTGTTGCTCGTTGAGCAGCCCGCTGGTCAAAGCGGATTGCTCGAACGGTGATCGGTCGGATTGGTTCACTGGTTACATACGGTCCCCGGGTCGCGAAGCCACCTCACATCTACTACGGTACCCTGGCACGTGCCACGCCACAAGCGGCCGAAAAGAGGAAAGCGACTATCCGCCGACGCCGAACCGTCGCCACGCTTCCGGAAACGGGGCCTCCAGTTCGAGCCGGTCACCTTTGACCGGATGGGTGAACGCCAACCGCCGGGCGTGTAGAGCGATACCGGCCGGCCAACGCATAAAACTGCCATACTTACGGTCGCCAAGGACAGGAAAACCGCGATGGGCAAGTTGGAGCCGAATCTGGTGCTTCCGGCCGGTTTGCAGTGCCACTTCCAGCAGCGAATTGCCTTCGACGCGCCTCAGCCGGCGGTAGGAGAGCTGGGCCTGTTTCGCGCCGGGCAGATTCGGCCCGACGATGTGCATTCGCCGGTGCCGTTCGTCCTGCCCGACCCAATCGATACACTCGCCGGCCGGCGGCTCGATGCACCCCTCGACCAACGCCCAATACAGCTTTTCCACCACATGCGTGCGGAACTGTTCGGTCATTCGCCGGGCAGCCTTCGACGTGCGGGCCAAGAGCACGACACCTGTAACCGGCGCGTCGAGCCGGCTCATCACGCCTAGGTAAACGTTCCCCGGCTTGGTGTACTTCCGTTTGACATACTGTCTGGCGATCGCCAGCAATGTGGGCCGGTCGCCCGGGGCGCCCATGGTCGCTAGCGCGGCCGGCTTATTTACCGCCAGCAAGTGGTTGTCTTCGTAAAGGACTTCAAGTCGCGTGTTGGGCATCGTATACTTCACAGAATCTTGGCCCGGCGCCCAGGCCAGTTACGTAGCACAGGCGTCTTGCCTGCGTTCCACAGCCGCAAGCGTGTGCTACGAATAATCCAGGCTAGACTGTCATCGTAGCACACGGGCACATTTTCCACGATATGGCGCAGTCGAAACCCAAGTTGATCCTTGCCAGTCGGTCGCCGCGACGCCGCGAATTGTTGGCGGCGGCGGGTTATGTGTTCGAGGTGCGTCCGCCGGCAGAGACGGCCGAGTGCCGGTTGCGCGGCGGGGAAAGCCCGGCTGAACTGGTCGCCCGGCTCGCGCACCAAAAAGCAGCCGACGTTGCCCGCCGTGTCGACGAGGGACTGATCCTGGCCGGTGACACCGTCGTCGAGTGCGATGGGCGGATTCTCGGCAAAGCGACCGATCGCCGCGACGCCCGGGCAATGCTGCGCACACTCTCTGGACGCGAACACCGCGTGTTGACCGGGCTGTGCGTTTGGCGAATCCCCGGCGGCAAGCCCGACGTCCGCGTGGCCGTCACCACGTTGCTGATGGATCAACTCACCGACGAGCAACTCGAACAATACCTTGCCGACGACGGTTGGCGGGGCAAGGCCGGTGCGTTCGGCTACCAGGACCGCACGGGCTGGATCCATGTGATCGAGGGCAGTGAATCGAACGTGGTCGGGCTGCCGATGGAACTGTTGGCCGAGATGCTTGCATCGGTGGGCTAGGTTGCCCGGCTCGGTGCAGACGTGGAACTGACCATTTCGCGGCCGCTGGCACGGCGGTCCAATGCCCGGCACAAATGACAGCGAAGTCGCGAGGGGTGCCTCCCCCTTCTGGATCAATGCCGCGTTTGGACCAATCTCGCCCCAGCTTTAAGGCGTCTTACTATGGCGCCTACCGAACCAGCTTCCAACCGTCCGCAGCGACTTCCAGGCCCGCGTGGCCCTTGTACTGGTCGTAGACTTGGTGCATCTCGTCGATCGAGTCGAAAAAACCCACGACAAACGCGGCGCTGAATGACTCACCGGGGCGGATCGGCCGGCCGCCAAATTCCTCAATCATGCAGACGTAGCCCCGCTGGTGGCACCAGGCCTCGTGCACCACCGCCGGGTCGAGCGTCATGCCGGCCAGCCACGGCCCCTGTTTACCGGAGGCGGCATTGCGGAGTCGATACGCACGGATGAAGCGCTCGGGTTGTGGATCCCGATCGCGACGGTAGTTAAACCGCGCGTCGGGCGGAAAACTTTCGAAGAACTTCCGGGCCGGGATCCGCCCCCTGTAGCTGAGATAAATCTCGCTGAACGTGTCGCCGCGGTTGTGCCGGATGTGGCCCGGCATGTCGATCCGCAGGAAGAGGCCCAGGTCGCTGCCGTTGACCGTGTCGATGCGATCCATCGACATGAAGTAGCGTTTTCCCAGCGGGAACACCAGCACCTGCGTCCACAGCGAGCCCGCCCGCTTGCCCGCGGCGGCCGCGTGGTAGCGGTACTGCTGCTTGACGGCCACGAAGTCGTCACCGCGGATCACTACCGGCTGAAGCTGCTTTGCCTGGGTGCAGATTTGCGGCCCCTCGACGGCCTTTTTCGGCCGCCGGCCGTGGTAGAGGTTGTTGAACGTGTATTCGTATACACCGGGCACCACGTTGCCCGCGGGCGGCTCGGACACAGGCTCCATGATCCAGTCGACGATGTCCAACCCGAAGCCGGCGTCGCGGAAGCCGCTTTTCTTGTCCAGCAGCGACTGTGCCTTCACACCGCTTACATAGCCTCGTTTGCGGACGGCGGCTTCCAGTTGCGGCGTGGTAATCCGGATCTCATCGTCGGTCTCGTCGACCCGATAGTCGGCGGCGTCCGCCTGGCCGCAGCCAAACAGCAAGCATCCTGCGGTCAGACAAATGGCGACACGGCACATGGTTTCGCTCCTCGGAAAGCCGCGACTGGTGGTCGCGACGGATGAGAGTTTTGACTGATAGGAATCTTGATCGTTCACAACAGCCTTGACGCTAGCATAGCAGGCGTCCGTTGTCAACCGTTGGCTCTGGACGAGCGCTCGCTTGCCCGTCAGTTCGAACAGTTCATGAACGGTTGGCTCGCTCTTTTCATTCTCGATTTGCTCCTGACTCTTTTCCTGCGCCGCCGAGTGTCCATGTGCGATGAGACGCCTCGACCATAACCTACGTCAAACCCCCCTCCGAATGACGATCTCCTTCACGCGTTCGACCACGTATTTGATGTCATTCGATGTGGTCGTTCGTCCCAGACTGAACCGGACCGCACCCATGCCTACTTCCGGCGAAACTCCCATGGCTTGGAGCACCGGAGAAAGGGTCACCGCTCCTTCGTGGCAGGCCGAGCCCGTAGAGGCCGCAACACCCGCCAAGCAGGCGAGTACGTCTGAGCCGACCTTCTCCAGAAAAGACACGTTGAGCGTGTTCGGCAGCCGGTTGTCCGGGTGACCATTGAGAACGACGCCGTGTCCAAGGGCGTCGCGCAACATCTGCC
>JAUWWA010000189.1 GCA_030617125.1 Pirellulales bacterium
CCGCTTAGGGCCCACTATCGGCCCACGGCAGAGGTGCTTGACGAGTGCCGCACCGCAGGGAGAATGCTGGCTGAGAAGGCCAAGGAAATGGCCGCCGAGGGCAAGGCCGACGAGAACGTCTGCGTTGCCCCGTAACCCATTCGCCCATGGTCTTACACTATTGCAAGAGAAAGAAACGATGACGAAATATGTTTGTGACGCGTGTGGTTGGGTGTACAATCCGGAGGAGGGGCTTCCTGAGGAGGGCATCGAGCCCGGCACACCGTTCGAGGACCTGCCCGACGATTTCGAATGTCCCGAATGCGGCGTCGGCAAAGACGAGTTCTCGCCGGAGGAATAGGAACACTCCATCAGAACACCGTTGCCATGGAAAAGCACTTGCTCGAATTCTTTCAACAACACCACGTTGTTGTCCAGGCGCTAATCGCCACGCTCTTTACGTGGGTCGTCACGGCTGCCGGCGCGGCAATGGTGCTCTTCACCAAGCGTTTCAACCAGAAGGTCATGGACGGGATGCTCGGGCTGGCGGCCGGCGTGATGATCGCTGCGAGTTTCTGGTCGCTGTTGGCGCCGGCCATCGAGATGTCCGGCGGCGATTGGATGCCGGCAACGGTCGGTTTCCTCGCCGGCGGTGCTTTGCTTTATCTCGTTGACAAGATTCTGCCGCACCTTCACCCCGGGCTGGATATCTCCGAAGCGGAAGGGGTCAAGACCTCGTGGCAGCGCAGCGTTCTGCTGGTGTCGGTGATTACGCTGCACAACATTCCGGAAGGATTGGCGGTCGGGGTGGCTTTCGGGGCGGTGGCGCACGCAACCGAACCCGCTATGGCAGGACAAATGCTCCTAGGCGCCATTGCCCTGACCATCGGCATCGGCATCCAGAACTTTCCCGAGGGTCTGGCCGTCGCAATGCCGCTGCGGCGAGAGGGAATGGGGCGCTTCAAGGCGTTTATGTACGGGCAGGCGTCCGGCGTGGTGGAGCCGATCGCCGGAGTGCTCGGGGCGTGGGCAGTGCTGGCAATGACTCCCCTACTCCCGTACGCATTGGCGTTTGCCGCCGGCGCGATGATCTTCGTCGTGGTCGAAGAACTCATTCCCGAGTCGCAGCGAAACGGCTTCAGCGACTTTGCGACCGCGGGGGCGCTAGCGGGATTCGCTATCATGATGGTGCTTGACGTAGCACTTGGATAGACGGGAAAGTGCGACATGAAACTCGACCCGCTGTTCCTGTCACGGTTACAATTCGCGCTGACCGCGGGGTTCCATTTCTTGTTTCCACCGTTGACGATCGGCCTGGCGTATCTGCTCGTCATCGTCGAATGGCTGGGCTGGCGGCGGGGTGACGAAGATTACGTCGCCGCCGGGAAGTTCTTTGGAAAGATCCTGGGTTTGACGTTCGTGGTCGGCGTGGCCACGGGAATCGTCATGGAATTCCAGTTCGGCACGAATTGGGCCGAATATTCGAAGTTCGTCGGCGACGTTTTCGGGGCACCGCTCGCCGCCGAGGCCGTGTTTGCTTTCTTCCTGGAATCGACCTTCCTGGGCCTGTACCTGTTCGGCCGCGGCCGGGTTTCCAAGGGCGTGCACTGGTTTTCCATGCTGATGGTCGCCGTCGGCGCGACACTCTCGGCCTTCTGGATCATCGTGGCCAACTCCTGGCAGCAGACGCCTGCCGGGTTTGCCGTGCAGGGCGGACGTGCCGAAATGATCGATTTCTGGGCGGTCGTGTTCAACCCGTCCACCGGCCCGCGTTTCTTCCACACGATGGTGGCCTGCTGGATCGCCGGCGCGCTGCTGACGGCCGGCATCTCGGCATGGTTGATTCTGAGAAATCGGTGCGTGCAAATCGTCGGTAAGACGCTCAAGCTCGCACTGATCGTCGGGCTCATTGCGTCGGTGATGGCGTTGTTCCCATCAGGGCATCACCATGCCGTGCAGGTTGCCCAAACTCAGCCCGAAAAGCTGGCGGCGATGGAAGGTATCATCCACGGGCAAAATGGTGCGCCACTGACGCTCTTCGGAATTCCCTCGGAGGATCCGCCTCGACTGAGCCACGCAATCAGCGTTCCCGGCGCGTTGAGTTGGCTCGTATCCGGCGACGCCGATGCACACGTCGCGGGGATCGAGGATTTGCGCGAGGCCGGCCACCCCACGCCGCCGTTCGTCCTTACATTCCTTTCCTTCCATCTGATGGTCTGGCTCGGGTTCTTCTTCATCGCACTGACGGCGCTGGGGGTCTTCCTGCTGGTCCGCAGGAAACTGCATGGCGCCCGCTGGTACTTGCGGCTATTGCTTTGGTCGATCCCGTTGCCGCTGGTGGCTTGTGAAGTGGGCTGGATCGTGGCCGAGGTGGGCCGGCAGCCTTGGGTCGTCTACCGGGTGCTGAAGACGGCCGACGCGTTCTCGACCAACGTCGGCGGCGGTGAAATCCTCTTCTCAATCTGCATGTTCGGACTGATTTACCTGTTTCTCGGCGCCTTGTATGTCTTTCTGCTCGTAAAGCAAATCAACCAGGGACCTGAAACGCCCGTCGCAAAGGAGGCGCAACAATGATCGACTTGAACACGGTATGGTTTCTGCTGATCGGCGTTCTGTTGGTCGGGTACGCCGTCCTCGACGGGTTCGACCTCGGCGTCGGCGTGCTGCACTTGTTTGCCCGAGACGACCGGCAACGGCAAATTCACCTGCACGCCGTCGGGCCGGTGTGGGACGGAAACGAGGTATGGCTGCTGACGGCCGGCGGCGCGATGTTCGCCGCGTTTCCGCCCGTCTATGCCACCGTTTTTAGCGGCTTCTACCTCGCCTTCATGCTCCTGCTGTTCGCCTTGATCTTCCGCGCCGTTTCGTTGGAATTCCACCACCAGGTGGACAGCGTGGCGTGGCGAAGGTTTTGGGACTGGTCCTTCGGCCTGGGCAGCCTGGTGCCGGCACTACTGTTCGGCGTGGCGATCGGCAACGTGCTGCGCGGGCTGCCCATCGACGCCGACGGCGCGTTGAACGTCTCGCTGTTCGCCCTGCTGAATCCCTACTCGCTCCTGCTCGGAGTTCTGAGTCTGGTCATGTTCACGATGCACGGAGCCGCGTATCTCGCGGCAAGGACCCAGGGCGATCTGCAAGCCCGCATGGCCCGATGGACGACCGGCGCGTGGACGGCCTTCGTGGTGCTGTACGCGGCGGCCACGGCGGCGACGCTCTTCGTTTCGCCGTTTTTGTTCGCAGGCATTCTGGCCGGTCCGCTGTTTTGGATTCTCCTGGTGCTTCTGTTGGGAACGGTCGTCTACATCCCCGTTGCCGTCCGGGCCGAGCAGTTCGTGCGGGCCTTTCTGGCTTCCGCCGCCATGATCGGCGCGATGATCGGCCTGATGGGGCTGAGCCTCTATCCGCGGATGGTTCCGTCCAGCATCGACTTGAACAACAGTCTGACGATCTACAACGCATCATCTACCCCGCGCACGCTGACGGTGATGCTCATCATTGTGCTGATCGGCATGCCGTTGGTGATTGTGTATACTTCATACATCTACAAGGTTTTCATGGGCAAGGTGACTCTCACAGAAAGCAGCTATTAGGATTACTGCAAGCGGATATCCAAAGCGTCCCCAAGCAGCGTTCGGCCGCAAGCAAAGCGAACAAGATGGAATTTGCAGGGCAGAATCTTGAAGACCGCGTCCTCAAGAAACACGGTGTCGTGCGTATCAATCACGTATCTTGTGACTCAGTGCCATGAACCGCAAGAACCGACTGCTGGCTGGGGGCATTATCCTTTGGGGCGTGGTGCTCGCGCTCTGGCTGAGTAGGCTCTATTTCCTTCATCCCGTTGATCGCGTCCACGAAGACGACGAAACCTACTCCTACGCCGGCCGGCTGCTAGAACTGCGCGACCTGCTCGGCGCCGGGTACCTCTCGCCCCAGTGGTGCACGCACTTCCGCGGCGGACTCGGCTCGCCGTACTTCAGCTACTATCAACCCGGCTTCTTCTATGTAGCAAGCATGGCGCCGTGGAATGTTCCACCCGTCCGCGCGCTGGGCGCGACCGTCGTCGCGTTCGCGTTGTTGGGCTACGGGGCGATGTTCGCGCTGGTCGGCCGGCGATTCGGCAAGCTCTCCGGATGGCTGGCGGCCAGCGGACTGCTGCTGTCGGTCTATGCCGGCACGGAGATTTCGCTGCGGGGCGATCTTTCGGAATTCGCCGCCATGATGACGCTCCCGGCAATGCTCTGGGCACTTGCCGGGTACCTGGAGCACGCAACGGAGAAAGAGGAGCAGAGAAAAGAGAGAAGAGAAGGAAGGAAAGCCTTCTGCCTGTCTTCTGTCCTCTGTCCTCCGTCCTCTCTCCTCGTGTGCCTGGCGCTTACCGCAGGGGCGCTCATCGTGTTGCATCCGGCGGTCGCCCTGGTCGGGTTCGTCCTGCCGGGCGTGGCGCTGATTGGATTCGCGATCGAGACGCGCGATTTCCGCCGTGTGGCGGCCACCGCGTCGGCGCTGGCCGTCGGAGTCGGCCTGGCCGCGTTCTATTGGTTTCCCGTCTTCTTCGAATGGCACTTGGTGGCCAGCGAAAGGGCGTTCGCCGGCGTCTACCACTACGCCAACCAGTTCATCCATCCGCTGAACCTGCTCGACGCGTACCGCCGTGAGAAACCCATTCCGCTGACGCTCGGGCCGGTGCTGCCGGTGCTGGCCGCCTTCAACACGGTCGTGCTGCTGTGGCGGTGGAAGCGGATGACGCTCCAGCAGCGGCGTCTGCTGATTTTCTGCCTGGTTGGGCTGATCCTGTGCGTGTTTCTGATGAGTGCGGCGTCCGCGCCGCTGTGGCGATGGGTCCGGCCATTGCAGCGAATCCAGTTCCCCTGGCGGATTCTCAGCGTGCTGAGCGTTCTGCTGGCCGCGGCCGCCGGCGCCATGCTGCCATGGCGTGCGGAGAAGATACGCACGGGCGTGGTCGTGCTGATCGTGGCGCTCATGTTCGGGTTTTCCCGGCAGTACACGGCCTACGACTTGGACGAGGA
>JAUWWA010000253.1 GCA_030617125.1 Pirellulales bacterium
CAATCATCCGCTCGGCCATCAGTCGGGCGTTGTAGCGCTGGCGGACCGCCTCTTGAGCCCGGCGGCCACACCGGGACGCGAAGTCCGGCTCGAGGATCATCCGCTTCAGCGCGGCGGCCAGCGCCGGCGGACTGTCCGGTTCGCACAACAGGCCGCCGCCGGTGTCTTTGACCAGTTCGGGAAACGCGCCATGGTTCGGTAAGACGACGGGGACGCCGCTGGCCCAGGCTTCCAGGACGCAGAGCCCCTTGCTCTCCCGGCAAAGTGTCGGAACGCTCATGACGTCCAGCGACTGCAAGAAGGCGATCTTCGCTGCCCGATCCAGTTCCCCGACGTAAATAAACCGATCGGCCAATCCCCATTCGTCTAGTTGCGACTGAATCCGGTCCAGATACGGCCGGTCGTTCTCGGCCAAGTACCCGGCCGCCAACAGACGTGTCGTCGGAAGATCCTTTTCCCCGGCAAGCAACTTGAATGCCTCGGCAAGTTGGTGCAAACCCTTCTCCGGACAGATCCGCGACAGATAACCGATGGTGGCCGGCGGTTCCCCGGATCGTTGAGGTCGCGCAGCCTTCTGCAGCGTGCAGTGTCCTGATAGATTCAGACCTGGCGGAATCACATGGATGCGCTCGCGCGGTACGGAAACGTACTCCGCCATGAAGTCGGCATAGTAGCGGTTCATTGCCGTTAGGGCCGCCAGGTCGGTGCATCGCTCGCGGAGCACGGCACGCGCTTGAGAGTAGTATGGCTCCGGGAGTTTCTCCAGAAACACATCTTCCCCGGAAAGCGAAGACACAACCGGCACGCCCAACCGGCTGGTCAGTTGTCGAGCCATGCCGGTTAGCATTACGTTGGAGAGGTGGACCACCTGAGGTCGTACTTCCCGCCCAAGCCAGCGGACCAGCTTACAGAGTTCTTTCCGCTGCCGACCGTCCTCCCCGCGGAGCATAGAAACCGTCAGGGCGCCCAAGCGTTCGGGTCGCGTGTTCTGGCCATGCCTCGTGACCCAACGAAGCAAGGCCGGATGGTCCAAAAGTCGATCAAGAAACCAAGGCGTGCGGCGGAACAAGGCCGACTGCTGCTGTAAATAGACGTTGATTGAGCCAAAAGCCACACGATCGAGACTCACGGCTTCTTCATCTGTGCGCAGCGGGGTATACAGCGGTAGGAGGAGGACGTCTTGTCCGGCCTCCCGAAGCGCCGCAGCCAGCGTGTTGCCGTGCAGGCAGCTCCCGCAATACATGCTCCCGGAAGCGGCAAGTAAGTGGGCGATTTTCATGCGCGTGGAAGATGGCGTAGGGCTCGAATGTTTCTTACCTTGGCGGCCGGAGCCTCGCCGGGCACGTTCAGCTTTCGGGTTTCACGCCGTCGGCCCACGGCGATGATCGCCGTGATACCAGCGGGCAAGTTTAGGGGGAGAAACGCCCAAGTAGTAGCCCAGGATGATCATCTGGTTGGTCCAGGTGGTTCGCCAGGGGCCGAGATCCTTCCACCGGCGAGCGGAAGTAATCACCTCGGCCGGCGCGATCGCCACGCGACCAACGCGACGCAAACGGCGAACCAGATCGATGTCTTCGAGGATCGGCAGCTCCGAGAATCCCCCAAGGCGGCGAAACGTCTCGGCACGCAGGAAGAGCGCCTGGTCGCCGTAAGGCATCTGCAGCAGGCGGCCACGGAGATTGGCCACCTCTTGAATCACGCGCAGCGAACCCGTGGCGCCTTCGATACCCAACCGAAAGGCCCCGGCCACGACGCCCGGGCGCGCTAGTATGTCACGCACGTGGCGGGCAAAACTCTCCGGCAGTAGGGTGTCGGCGTGGAGGAAGAGGAGGATATCCCCGGCCGCCGATGCCGCGCCAGCGTTCATCTGACGCCCCCGACCTTTCGGAGCCACAAGCACGCGAACACCGTACTGCCGTCCGATGTGCCGAGTCGATTTGCGGTCGGCAGCGTCGACGACGATTGTCTCCACGTTTGGTGCGCGACGAATGCAACCAAGAACCTCGTCGAGCCGTTCGTCTTCGTTGAGGGTGGGGATAATGATCGAGATCTGCTCGACGCTCTGATCCGTCCAAGCATCGGCCCGGGCGCGATCCCACACTTCGAGATCCTCGGGACGATCCACGTCGGAGAGGGTCTCCAGCAAGGAGACCGACACGTTCAGTCCTGCTGCCGTACGGAGCGTTGCCTCCAACACGCCGTTGGTGCCCCAGGGGATTTGCAGGAACAGTTCTGGGAACTGACGCCGAAGACCGATAAGGTAGTAACCTCCGTCCGCAGCCGGACCTAGCACCACGTCATTTTGCGAAAGCCGCTGAAAGGCGTCGCTAATCAGCTTTGTCGAGAGGTGTGGGCAATCGGTCCCTATGACGACCGTTCGTGCAGCACCCGACCGGAACGCATCGTGAAAGGCGTGCGCCAGCCGCTCTCCAAGATCGCCATCCGGTTGTGTTTTATAGTGGAAGCCGGAGCCGAAACACTGTTGCATCAGGCTGTCCGAGCCGCCTTCATGATGCACCTCGACTTCTGCCGAACCGCCAGCGGCAAGCCGTTCGGCCGAGCGGAGGGTATGACGTGTCATCTCGCGTTGCAGATCGGCCGCTCCCCGTAGACCCAAGGCCGGAATCAGACGCGTTTTCGCCTTGCCAGGCTCCGGATAGCGGGTGAAGATGATCAACCGCTTGCGTCCGGCTTCGGGCTCCCGGCTCTCTACATGCCGATTTGCAGTCAAGTGCGACGGCGTCCCGAACATGGAAGTTCCCCTACACCGCTTGCGTGTTGGACGTCGACATGGTCCGCGCCGTTCACCGATCGAACCACTTTTTGAGTGTGTGCAACGTAGCGCTGCGCCCGGCATGGGCGATCGCCGTGGTCAGGGGGATCTGCTTCGGGCAGACCTTCACGCAGTTCTGGGCGTTGCCGCAGGTTTGGATACCGCCCTCAGAGACCAACGCGTCGAGCCGCTCGGCGGTGTTCATGCCGCCGATTGGATTCGAGTTGAACAACTCCACCTGCGCGACCGCGTGCGCGCCCATAAAAGAGCGATCGATCACCTCGCGCTCGCGGGCATGGAACTCGATTTCGGTCTCGCCTTCCTTGCGATGAAGTTCGATCTTCAGGAACTGCGGGCACGCCTCCAGACAGCAGCCGCAACTCATACACTTGCTGTACAGGTAAGCCATCTGCTGAGTATCTTGCGACTGCCGCTGTCCCGGGCCCATGTGGTAGTAGCTGTTGACCGGAAGCCAGGCCCTGATTTTCTCAAGCGCAACGAAGATCCGCCAGCGGTCCACCATCAGATCCCGCAACACCGGGAACTTGGTCATCGGGCGCAGTTCGATCTCGCCGGGTTTCTCCGCCAGGAGTTGATCGACCAGCGCGGTGCAGGCCTGACGGACGCGCCCGTTGATGACTATTGTGCATGCACCGCAGACTTCTTCCAGGCAGTTGCACTCCCAGACGACCGGAACATTGTCTACGTTGGCGTCGGCCACGCCGGTGACCAGGTTGGTAGCGCCCGGTCCCAAGGTCGCCAGGCACACGCCGGCGCGGCCGGTCAGCCGGCCGTAGACGTCGGCCATGAAGGCCGCAGCCTGCTCGTGCCGCGTCGTGATGAAACGGATCGTGCTCTCGTGCAGCGCGTGCATGATGTCGAGGTTTTCCTCCCCGGGAATCCCGAAGAGGAACCGCACCCCCTCATTCTCCAGGCAGCGCACAAGGAGTTCCGCGGCTTTCATGTTATTTGATCTCCGCCACGATAAGCGTCTTGTCGTCGGTTGCCGGCCCCCGCTGATGGCGGGCAACCCGGTCCAGAATATAGTCGGCCGCGTCGAACAGATCCACCGACATGGCTTCGAGGGCGATCTTCTCCAGGCCGTCGGTTCCCAAGGAGCGGCCGCCGGCATCGGCAGTCTCCGTCAACCCATCCGTATAGAACAGCACGCGGTCCCCCGAGTCAAGACCCCACGTGTGTTCCGGCTCGTCGCTGAGACAGTCCTCCAGGATGCCGATCATCGGGTTTTGGCTCCTCAAACGTTCGACGGTCACTCCGTCGCGTCGAATCAGCAGCGGACAGGGGTGCCCGGCTCCGCTCCAGGTAATCTGAGGACGCCAGAGATCGATTCGGGCGGCCATGAACGTCAGATACAGGTCGGTCTCCGCCAAGTGGTCGCGGATGAATCGGTTCAGCGCGCGTACGATGTCGCGAGGCGTGCGGCCGTAGA
>JAUWWA010000441.1 GCA_030617125.1 Pirellulales bacterium
ATCGGGCCCCACGAAACCGCCGTCGACCTGCACGAGCGGCTTGCCGAACTGGGCGCGCCGTTGGTGTGCGAGGCGATCGACGCGCTGGAGTCGGGCCGGGTCGAACCCTTACCGCAAGATCCCGCGCTGGCTTCAAAGGCCCCGCGGCTTAAGAAGACTGATGGGGCAATCGACTGGTCGCGGCCGGCCGTGGCGATCAAGAACCAGGTTCGAGCGCTCGAGCCCTGGCCAAAGACGTACACCTTCTGGCATCGGACCGGCGGCAGGCCGGTGCGACTGATCCTCGGGCCGGTCGACGTGATCGATGCGGCCACCGGGGCCGAGCAGCCCGGGCAGCGGACTGGCGGCGCGCCGGGCGAAGTCCTGGAGGCGGCCGGCTCGCGGTTGGTGATCGCCGCCGGCGCGGGGGCCGTCATGCCGCGGAGCATCCGGCCGGCCGGGAAACGGCTCTTGCCCGTTGAGCAGTTCCTGCGGGGGTATCGCGTCCGGCCGGGTGAGCGGTTTGGGCTGGAATAATTGCCCTCGCGGCGGGTCGGCCGCGGCGGTAAGATTGGCATTCGTCTGACCAGTGCCCTTGTCAGGATGTCCGGCGATGGGAAACATGGATGGTTGGGACGTGGCCCTGTTGGTGGCGGCCGGATATGTGGCCGTCACCGCGCTGGTGCGGCTGATGATCCGCCGCCGCAACCAGGCGGTGGCCGAGTTCCACAAGCAACTCGCCCAGGAGAAGCAACGCCGCAAGGTCGAGCGGTTGAAGCACCCATCCAAGCGTGAGCAAGCCGCGTGAGATGTCCAGACGCTTCTACATCGAGACGGTCGGCTGCCAGATGAACGTGCTCGACAGCGAGCTGGTTGCCGCCGACCTGCTGCGCCACGGCTACGAAGCGGCCGACAGTCCGCGCGAGGCCGACACGATCCTGTTTAACACGTGCAGCGTTCGCCAACATGCCGAGGACAAAGTCTACAGCGCCCTGGGCCGATTGAAGCACGTCAAGGAACACCGTCCCGAGACCGTCATCTGTGTGCTCGGCTGCATGGCGCAGAAGGACCGTCAGCAGATTCTCCGCCGCGCGCCGCACGTGGACCTGGTCATCGGGCCGGGACAGTTGAGTCACTTGTCGGCGCTGTTGGATCAAGTGGCGGTGGGCGGAGGCCCCGTGGTGGAAGTCAGCCTCGACCGCGCGGCAACGGGCCGCGCGCCGGTGCTGGCGAGTTTCGAGCCGTACAATCCCGGCCGCACTCCCGCCGCGCGGCGCGTACCGCAACAGGCCATGGTCCGCATCATGTTCGGCTGCGACCGGTTCTGCTCCTTTTGCATCGTGCCGAACGTGCGGGGCCCCGAACAAAGCCGGCCGGCCGACGAAATCGAAACCGAGGTCCGAAACCTCGCCCGGCAGGGTTGCCTCGAAGTCACCTTGCTCGGGCAAACGGTCAACAGTTATGAGGACAGGACCACGGGCCGGACGCTCCGCCTGAGCGATCTGCTTTGCCGGTTCAACGCAATCGAGGGCATCGAGCGGTTGAAGTTTGTCACCAATCACCCGCGGTACATGACGACGGAACTGATCGAAGCGGTCCGCGACGTACCCAAGGCATCCCCCTATTTTCACGTGCCGGCCCAAAGCGGCTCGAACCGGATCTTGAAGCGGATGAATCGCGGCTATCCCGTCGAGGCGTATCGCGACATGCTTGCGACGATCCGCAAGACGGTGCCCGGCGCGGCGGTCACCAGCGACTTCATTGTCGGCTTCCCCGGCGAGACGGAAGAAGACTATCAACAGACGGTTGCGTTGGTCCGCGACGGGCGGTTCAAGAACAGTTTCATCTTCAAGTACAGCCCCCGGCCGGGCACCATGGCCGCCAAGCGATTCGAGGACGACGTGCCGTACGCGGTGAAGCAACGCCGCAACAACGAGTTGTTGGCGATCCAAAGCGCGATCAGCCTCGAAGACAACCGCCCGCTGGTCGGCCGCCGGGTGGAGATTTTGGTCGAAGGCGCCAGCAAGGTTGCCCGCAAACACTCGCCTTCCGGCAAAGTCGTGCAATTGGTCGGCCGCACCACGTGCGACCGGATCGTCGTGTTCGACGGCCCAGCGAAACTGACCGGCCGCATCCTGCCGGTCGAGATCGAGAAAGTGGAGGCGTTTACGTTGTTCGGACACAGAGTAGTCGGTCGGCAGTAGTCAGTCGGCAGTTGGTGGTGGTCGGAAGGTTCCCATTGACTGTTCGCCGTCGGATGCTATCTACTAGTATCCCCCGGACCGCAGTCCGGGGGCGTTTGACAATGGCCAATCACATCTATCCACTATCCACTATCCACTGATCACTGCCGACTGATCACTGCCGACTGATCTCTGCCGACTGATCTCTGCCCACTGATCTCTGCCCTCTGCTGATGAACACGACCACGCTGCGACAGCACCTGGCTGATTCCCGTGCTGCGGTCGGATGGCTGCGCAGCTTGGGGGTGGCCGACACAAAGCGGGCGCACGGCAACTTGTTGGCCATGGCCAACGCCGGTGTGACGCTCGATCTGCTGGCGGTCGTGTGCGACCAGCTCGCCGAACACCTCCCCGGCTGTGCCGACCCGGACATGGCGATGAACAACCTGGAGCGGTTCGTGGCGGCGGGGCGCAACCCGCTGGCCATCGGCACGCTCCTCGAGCGCGATCCGGC
>JAUWWA010000046.1 GCA_030617125.1 Pirellulales bacterium
ATAGTGACCCGATTCATCGGGTCGGCGCGGTTCAGCGGCCCAAGAACCGCAATGACTGCGGTCGCTACGAGCAGCCTGTCGGCGGAGGTAAGTTGTTATTTTGCAAGGACTTACAACTACCCTCTCGCCCATCTCAGTAAGATGGCCTCGTGCGGACGGATATCCCCCGAGTGAGCATTGCCAAGACGGCCCAATTTCCGATAAAATACGGGATTACGCGCTTCGTGGTAGCCGGCTAGCGGTTGAAACCGCTGCACGGAAGAGACTCAAAGCTAACGCCATGTTCGAATCCCTCCAGGAAAATCTCGGTTCGGCGCTGAAAACCCTCCGCGGCCGCGGCCGGCTGACCGAGGCGAATATGCGCGAGGGGCTGGGCCTCGTCCAGCGCGCGCTGCTGGAGGCCGACGTCAGCCTCGCCGTCGCCAAGGACTTCATGGTCAAAGTCGGCGAGCAGGCCCTGGGCCAACGCGTGCTCAAATCGCTCGATCCCTCGCAGCAGCTCGTCGGAATCGTCCACCAGGAATTGATCGACCTGATGGGGCCGGTCGATCATTCCCTGCACCTGAAAGGCGACCTGACGATCCTGATGCTTTGCGGCTTGCAGGGCTCCGGCAAAACGACCACCTGCGGCAAGCTGGGGCGAATGATTCACGAGCGAGGCCGCAAGCCGATGCTGGTGGCCGCCGACTTGCAACGACCGGCCGCCATCCACCAGTTGCAGGTGCTCGGCGAGCAGCTCGGATTGCCGGTCCATGCCGATAACGATGCGACAGACCCGGTAGCGCTGTGCCAAGTTGCCGCGAAGCAGGCGAAGGCCGCCGGGGCGGACGTCTTGATCCTCGACACGGCCGGTCGGCTACACGTCGACGTAGAGTTGATGGCTCAACTGTCGAAGATCGATCGCCGCGTGAGTCCCGATCAAGTATACTTCGTCGTCGACGCGATGACCGGCCAGGACGCCGTTCGCAGCGCGAAGGCGTTCAACGAGGCCCTGGAACTCGACGGCGTGATCCTGACGAAGCTCGACGGCGACGCCCGGGGCGGGGCCGCGCTGTCGGTCAAGGCGGTCACCGGCGTGCCGATCAAGTTCGTCGGCACCGGCGAGCACCTCGACGCGCTCGAGGAGTTCCATCCCGACCGCATGGCCGGCCGAATCCTCGGCATGGGCGACGTCGTCTCGCTGGTCGAGCAGGCGCAGCAGAAGCTCGACCAGGACGAGATAGTCAAGCAGCAGCAGCGGCTGCGCAAGGGCGAGTTCACGCTCGACGACTTCAAGAAATTGCTCGGCCAGACGAAGAAGCTCGGGCCGCTGAACAAAGTCATGGGTATGATCCCCGGCATGAGCGATATGGCCGACGCAATGGGCGATCTCGACGCCGAGAAGGACATGCGAGGCTTGGTCGGCGTGATCGACGCGATGACGCCCGAGGAACGCCGCAACCCCAAAGGCATGATCGACCAGAGCCGCCGCCGCCGGATCGCCGCTGGGGCGGGCGTCGAACCCCACCAGGTCAACGAACTGGTCAAGCAGTTTGAGCCGGTGGCCGACATGATGAAGAAAATGTCGACCATGGGCATGCGCGACCGGATGCGGACGATGCAGCAGCTCACGCAAGGCGGCATACTCGACCCCGGCGGACGCCTGGCCAAACAGAAAAAGGGAACCGGCAAACGACTTTCCGCGAAGGAACGCGCCAAGCAGCGCAAGCTCCGCGAAAAGGAACTCCGCCTAAGAAAACGCGACGCCGGAAACAAAAAGAAACGGTAGGGGCGTGCAACGCACCACGCAGAAGAGTATCATTGCAGTTCGAGGGGGGCGCCAAACGCACCCTACAACTCATCGCAAATTCACGAGGAGAACCCCGTGTCAGTACGTATTCGAATGAAACAACACGGTCGACGCCATCGGCGCTTCTATCGCATTTGTGCAATGGACATCCGGACGCCGCGAGACGGCCGCGTGCTCGAGGAACTCGGCACCTATGATCCAACGCTCGGTGACGTGGACGCCCGGGCCGTGCTCAACGGCGAACGGGTCGACTATTGGTTGAGCGTCGGCGCCCAGCCGTCGGAGAAGGTGAAGGTGTTGATCAAGAAGTACGGCGCCCAGGGAACCCGTCTTCAGCAGCAGAAGGCCGCGCTGGATCAGCTTGCCGAAAGCCGTCGCCGGCCGGAATCGACCGCGGCGCCGCCGGAGGCCGAAGAACCCGAGGCCAAGGAAGTCCCCGCCGACCAGTTGCGCGCTGAAGAAACCGCCGAGCAATCCGCCTGATAAACCCGGATTATCTGCAAAACCTGTAACCCGTGTCCGGGCAACCCAGGCAAGCTGCCTGTGCTACATGGCCGGGCTGCCAAAGAGAAAACCGAGAAATGAAAAACAACTCGCCATGCGCTTCGACGTCTTGACCCTGTTCCCTGAGGTCTTCCAGGGATTCCTGGGACAAAGCGTGCTGAAGCGGGCGATCGACGCCGGTTTGGTCGACGTGAAGTTGTACAACATCCGCGACTGGGCCAAGGATAAACATCACTCGGTCGACGATCGGCCGTTCGGCGGCGGGCCCGGCATGGTGCTCAAGGTCGAACCGGTCGTCGATTGTGCCGAAAGCGTGCGACGGCAGGACCCGGACCCGGGACACCTGGTCATGCTTACGCCGCAAGGACGCCGGCTCAAGCAGCCGGACGTCGAACGACTGGCCGAAAACAAACGGATCCTGCTGCTGTGCGGCCGTTACGAAGGTTTTGACGAGCGTATCCGCGAGATACTCAAACCGGAGGAGATTTCCCTTGGCGATTTTGTCCTGTGTGGGGGCGAAGTCGCCGCCATGGCGATTATCGAGGCGGTGATTCGGCTGGTGCCGGACGTGTTGGGCGATGAAGACAGCAGCGCGTCGGACTCGTTCTCCGCGCCCGGGCGCCTGTTGGAGTTTGCCCAGTACACCCGACCACGCGAATATCGTGGCCTGAAGGTCCCCGAGGTGCTCCTGAGCGGCAACCACCAGGCGGTCGCCCAATGGCGAGAAGAAAACAGCAAAGAGCGAACCCGGCGGCGGCGAGCCGATTAGATTCACGAAAGGAACTGTCATGAGCCAACAACTGATGAACCTGGTCGAAGAGACCAGCATGAAGGAGGAGACGCCGTTTTTCGAGATCGGCGACACGGTCGACGTGCACTGCCGCATCCTCGAAGGCGAAAAGGAGCGAATCCAGGTGTTCTCGGGCGTCGTGCTCGCCCGAAGCGGCGCCGGCACGCGCGAGATGTTCACCGTGCGGCGGATCGTGCAAGGCGAAGGGGTCGAGCGGAAGTTCCCCTTACAGTCGCCCCGGATCGCCAAGATCGAGGTAAAACGCTCCGGTGTGGTCCGCCGCGCGAAGCTCTACTACCTCCGCGACCGCGTCGGCAAGGCCGTCCGGCTGAAGGAACGCCGCGTCGACGCCAAAAAACGCAAAGAACTCGCCGCCAAGGCGAAGAAGAAGCAGCCATGAGCCTTCGCACCCTCGTGTCGAACTGGCTCCGACGGCGTTTCCCCAGGCAACCGCTCGGCCGGCGGGGCGAACGCGCGGCCGCCCGGTACCTGCGACGCCGCGGCTACAAGATCATCGCCCGGGGCGATCGCTCGAAGTGCGGCGAACTCGACCTGATCGCCGTCGACGGCAAGACGATCGTCTTCGTCGAGGTGAAGACCCGCGACTGCCGGGAATCGGTCCATCCGGCCGACGCGGTCGACGCGGCCAAGCAGCGGCGTCTTACCCGGCTTGCCGTTGGCTTTTTGAAGCGGCACGGGCTGTTGGAGCATCCCTCCCGGTTCGACGTGGTCGCCGTCACTTGGCCAGACGGGGCAAGGCGTCCCGCTATCGAGCACTTCCCCAACGCCTTCGACGCGGTCGGGCGGCAGGAAACATTTTCGTAAGCGAAGCAATCGCCTCGGCGTATCGTTGGCCGACAGCCGTGATCTCGAACCGGCGCGACTCCTGTCCGGTCACGTCGATGTGGATCTCGATCCGCTCGCGGGGCAAGCACACCTCGACCTTGTCGGCCCACTCGATCAACACCAGAGCGTCGCTCTCGAAATACTCATCGGGACCCAGGGCGAGAAACTCGTCGGCGTCGCGAATGCGGTAGGCGTCGATGTGATAGACCACTGGGCGGCCCGGGTACTCCTGAATCAGCATGAACGTGGGGCTGACCACCTCTCGGCGATCGACCCCGGCCGCCTCGGCAATCGCCTGGACCAACCGCGTCTTGCCGGCGCCCAAAGTGCCGCACAGCGCGACGGTGGTTCCCTCGGGCAGGACGTCGGCCAGCGCGGCGCCCAGGGCGGCCGTGGCGTTTTCGTCGTCGGCGTCGTACGTGAAGCTCGTCATCAGTCGAACTTGTGTTCCCAACCTTGCGGGATGAGTTTGCTTCGCGTGCCTTGCCGGTCGAGTTGCCAAAGCCCCGGCTGGGCGACAAACTCGCCAATCGCCGCAAGCGGCACTTCCAACGGCTGCTCGGAAAACATCCGCTGGGCATCGTCGGCCGCCACGGCCAGGATCAACTCGAAGTCCTCGCCGTCGTCCAGGGCGTGGTCCAGCGGCGTGGACCCGTCGGCGCGCTGCTCGGCCAACCGCTGTGCGTCCACGTGAATGGGCACGGCGTCGGTGTGGAGCACCGCCCCGCAGCCGCTGCGCTCGACAAGATGGGCCAGGTCGACCGACAGTCCGTCGCTGACGTCGATTCCGGCGTGCAGCTCGTAACGCTCGGCAAGCAATAGGGCTTCGTGCACGCGGGGCTCGAAGTCGAACTGGCGGCCGAGCAGGCTTCCGCCGAAGGAGCCGGTCACGACGATCCGGTCACCCGGCCGGGCCCCGTCGCGGCGCAGCGGCCCGCGCTCGGTCGCCTTGCCGATCAGTGTCACGCTTACCGCCAGCGGCCCATCCCAACTGTTGGTATCGCCGCCGGCGATGGCCAGGTTGTATTTCTCGGCCAGCGGCAACATGCCCTCATAGAGCGCGACGGCCAGTTCCATACCGCCGTGACGCGGCAAGGCCAGCGCCACGACGCCGGCCAGCGGCTCGGCGGCCATGGCGGCTAGATCGCTAAGGTTCGCCGCCAGGCACTTCCGCCCAACCCGCCGCGGGTCGACCTCGGCCAACTCGAAATCGACGTGGTCGGTCAGCATATCGACCGTCACGACGCCGTCGTCGACGTCGTCCAGTCGCAGCACGGCCGCATCGTCCCCCGGTCCCAGCCGCAAGAGCGGATGGGACGGCAGCCGCCGGCGCAAGTAGGCAATCAATTCCGACTCCATGAGATACGATCATATAGCGGCAGGCAGGCAAAATCCACACGCGCTCCGACCGGTGGTTACCGCTGCGTCGTCTTCAGTATGACCGGCAAATACCCGTAAAAGGTTTCCTTCTCGCGGAGGATGTAGAACTTGACCGGGTTGATCGTGGCTAGATTGGGCCGGCCGAGAATGTAGGCGACATTGTCCATCGAGACGGTCTCCCAGATGTGCATGCCAACGAGCACGTCGCCGGCGCGGATCCCCTGCTCGGCGGCGGGGCTTGACGGCCGAACCGCCTTGACCGTCAATCCGCCGTGATAGGGCGTCTGGTGCTTCTCGCGGAACTTCTTGGCGGCAATCGGCGCCAACTCCAGTCCCAGCAACGTCCAGGCGAGATCCGTGGACTGCTTGAACTGCTCGGGCACGGTTGCCAAGGTCAGAGGTACGGTGATCGGATCGCCGGCGCGGCGGACGGTCAGTGCGATTTTATCGCCCGCCTTGCGTTGAAGCAGCGCGAGTTGGAAATCGATGCCGCGTCGCGTCTTGATGTCATCGACGGCGGTGATGACGTCGCCGGCGCGCAACCCGCTCGCCGCGGCGGGGCTTTTCTGCTCGACCGCGGCCACCCTCAGCCCCCGTGCCGAGACGCCCGCCTCGGCGCTAAGCGCCATGCCGTGCCATGCGTTCCGCGCGATATGCGAGGCCAGGAGCCTCGCGGTGACGTCCATGACTTTGTCGGCGGGAATGGCGAACCCGATCCCTTGGGCGCCGGCGCGGACCGCCACGTTGACGCCGATCATCTCGCCGTCGACGTTCAACAGCGGACCGCCCGAGTTGCCCGGATTGATGCTTGCGTCCGTCTGGATCAGGTCGTCATAGAACTGCGCGTCGCTGACCTGCACTGCCCGGTGCAACGCGCTGATGATGCCGCGCGTGACGGTGTGTTCATATCCGTAGGCGTTGCCGACCGCCACGACCGTTTCACCCGGCATCAGGTCCGACGAAGTGCCGATCGTGATCACCGGCAGGTCCTTCGAGGGATTGATCTTGATAACGGCCAGATCGGTCTTGGTGTCGCGAGCGATCAGCCGGGCGATCTGCGTCTTGCCGTCGGCGCCGGTGACCTGGATCTTTCGAACGCCGTCGACGACGTGATAGTTGGTCAGGATATAGCCGCGTGGGTCGATCACTACACCGGTGCCCATGCCGTTGACCCTCCGGCCGGGCTTGATTTCCGCTTGCGCGTCGGTCGTGGCCAGGGTCTTCTCGCCGCGGATGTTGACTACCGAGGAGCGGACTTTCTTGATTGCCTGGACGATGGGCGTCTGGCGCAACTCGGAGGCGGGACCGGGCGTCGGAACAATCAGGCAACACGCAAGCGAAAGGAGGCTAAGGCATGCCACCCAGCCGCAGAGCCGTATCACGTGCGTAGGTCGGTCGGGCATGGAAAGTCTATCACGGGAGGTTGGCGGAAGAATTCGCGGGTTCCGCACTTTGCAAGACCGCGGCGCGGGCCACTCTTGCCCGCGCAGAACGATATCGCTATCACCGTTGATAGAATCGGTTCGTCTGATAGGACGCCTTGACCGGCGCGGTTACGACCGTCAAAGACTACCTAGACCTCCAAGAGAGGGGACATGCTGCTTTTTGGGCCCGTAGCAATTCTTCTCGCTCGGCCGACTCGTCGCTAAGAAAGTAGCCGTCCCGTTGGTCTACGGGGCGAAAATCCAGCTCGCACGGCCTGCCGTCGTCGCCAACCGGCAGGGTTTACCCATTTTGCCGCGCACGCCCCGGGCGGAGCACACGTTCGGCGGCTTGCTCGGCGCCGTGGATGCAATCGGGGATGCCGACGCCGTGATAGGCGTTGCCGCACAGTTCGAAGTTCGGCAGCGCGGCCGCCCGTGCTTCGATATGTTCGACCAGCTCCTTGTGCCCGACGCGGTATTGCGGCATGCTGCGTGGCCATCGGGCGATGCTCTCGTAGATCGGCTGCCCATCGATGCCGAGCAGTTCGACCAACTCGCCGAGAAGGCGCCGCCTTAGTTCGCCGTCGTCCATCGCGTCCATTTCCGGCCATCGCGAGGCGCCGACGAACACGCGCAGCAGTATTTTTCCCTCGGGGGCGCGGTGGGCGTACTTCCGGCTGCTGAGGCTGCACGCCAGAATCGCGCTGCGCTCGACCGCCGGCACCACGATCCCCATGCCGTCCAAGGGATGGGCGATCTGCTTGTCGTCGAAGGCCAGCGACAGGATCGCCGTGCTCGAATGCGTGATCGACGCCAGGTTCGCGGCTAGCTCCGAATCGTGCGGCTCAAGCAACTCGGCCGCGACATACGACGGAGCGGCCATCATCACCGCGTCGAAATCCTCCGACTTTCCCTCCGGTGATTCACCGCGGGCTAAGTGGGAGGTCCACAACCGCCAGCCGTCGCCGCACCGCTCGATCCGCTCGACGGGCGTACCGAGCCGGACCGCGTGCCGGGGCAGCCGCCGGGTAATCGCGTCGACCAGGCTCGAGAGCCCCTCGCGAAGCGTAACGAACATGCCGAACCGGGCGCCGCTCTCCTCGTCGCCCTTTTGTTGCCGGCGCCGTGTGGCCATCTGCCGCCGCATCGCCCGGACCAGGCTGCCGTGCTGGCGTTCCATCTCGCGGAAACGCGGCAAGGTCGCCGCGAGGCTCAACTCATCCGGATCGGTCGCGTAGACGGCGCCGATGAGCGGCTCGACGAGCCTTTCGTACGCTTCGCGCCCCAGCCGCCGGCGGACAAACGACGCGATGCTCTCGTCGGTTTCGTCTTTACTCGGTGGCAGAAAGTATTCCAGTGCGCAGCGGAGTTTGCCACGAATGCTCAAGATCGGCGTGACGGCCAGCGGCCACATCCGCGTGGGGGCCATCATCAGAAACCCGTCGGGCAGCTTGTGCAGCCGGCCGCGGCAAACGACGAACGGTTGCCGGTAGTCCGGGCTGGTTTGGATCAACTGCTCTTCCAGTCCCAATCGCCGACACAGCGCCAGCCCCCAAGGCAGCGTGGTGATGAAGTTGTCGACGCCCAGTTCGACCTGGAATCCCCGCTCGTGCTTCGTCCACAGCGCGCCGCCCAGCCGCGACCGTTTCTCGAACAAGGCGATTTCACACGTCGGCTCCAGTTCGACCAGCCGATGCGCGGCCGCCAGTCCGGAAATCCCGCCGCCGATGACGGCGATGCGTCGGGGATTGGGTTGCGCGGCGGTGGCGTTCATAACGGCAGGACACTCTCATTGGCCTATTCGGTCTGTGCAACCTGCCGCTCAACCTCGACGGCCAACTTCAGGCCGACGCTGTGCAGAAGGGCAGTGAGGCTCGATAGTTGAGGATTTCCTTTGGAAGAGAGAATCCTGTAGACGTTTTCCCGGTTGAGGTGCGCGTTGCGTGCGACTTCGGACATTCCTTTCGCCTCTGCAACATCCCGCAAGGCCAACAGGAATACCTCCTGGTCGCCGTCCTCAATCGCCGCATTGAGGTAAGCGCGTGCCTCCTCCGGATTGTTGAGGTCTTCTCTCAGTCCCTCGTCGTATCTAATAGCCGTTTTGCTCATGACGATCTCCGATGGTAGTCTGCCCAGTACTCTTGAGCTGTTTTAATATCTTTTATCATATCCGACGGACCGCTAAAGCCACAAGTGCAGCCGGCCGTCGAGCATGTCGGGCAGGGCCTGCTCGACGTGGCGGTGGATCTGCCGCGGATGGTAGCGCGTGCTGAAGTGCGCCGCGATGATCAGCTCGTTGCGGAACC
>JAUWWA010000363.1 GCA_030617125.1 Pirellulales bacterium
CGCCAACTTGACGAACTCCTGCCCGAGAGGCCGAAGGCGGAACCGTGGCCCGGCGTAATGGTCCCGCACGCC
The DNA here is from genome assembly GCA_030617125.1 of Pirellulales bacterium. Lineage (GTDB taxonomy): Bacteria > Planctomycetota > Planctomycetia > Pirellulales > Thermoguttaceae > JAUWWA01. Next base: position 73 of record JAUWWA010000363.1, read on the forward strand.
GGCTGGACGTACTCCGGCCGGTTGGCGGCCGAGGTATTCAGCCGCGTGGAGATCCCGAATCGGGTGATCATCATTGCACCGCAACACCGCGGCGGCGGGAGCCGGTGGGCCGTCGCGCCGTACCAGACGTGGTCGCTGCCCGGGTGCGAAGTTCGCTCAGACGGCGAGTTAGCCCGACAATTGGCCGACGCTGTCACCGGCTTGGAACTCGACGCGGCGCCCCATCGACAGGAACACGCCATCGAGGTCCAGTTACCGCTGTTGGCTCGATTGGCGCCGGATGCACGCGTCGTGGGCATTGCCGTCGGCGGGGGTGAGTTGTCGAGCCTGCTGCTCTTCGGCGAGCAACTGGCCGACGTGCTGCGCGACATGCCACGCCGGCCGCTGTTGGTGATCTCCAGCGATATGAACCACTTTGCCGACGATGCCACAACCCGACGCCTCGACCGCCTGGCACTCGACGCGATGGAAACACTTGACCCGCGCGAACTGTATAAAACCGTTCGGGATAATCAGATCAGCATGTGCGGCATGTTGCCGGCAGTGATCGTGATGCAGACGCTCCGCCGGCTCGAAGGATTGCACCGTTGCGAATTGGTCGGCTATGCCACCAGCGCCGATGCAACCGGAGACACGTCGCGCGTGGTCGGCTATGCAGGGATGCTGCTCGGGTGAAGAAGTAGCTTGTCACTTCTTGCTAACAGCCCAATAGCTTTGCCGTCACCAACCAGCGGAGCTCGCCGGCGCCAATCTTCGGCGGGCCGTCGAAGCGTACCGTGGCGATGCTGCCCTTGGCAACGCGAATCCAACCGCCCGAGCTGCCGATCATCACTGCCACCATCCGGCCAACGCCCGGGGCATGCCCCACCCAGGCAATGCGCTGGTGCCGCCGGGCTTGACTCGCCGTCCACTGGAGCAGCGCATCGAAATTGCCACTAGGAGCCAGAGCGTGCAACTCGACCACGTCCGGCTTGCTCGGCACGCCTTGGGCAACCAGGTCGGCCGTCTGCCGGCATCGGACCAACGGGCTGGAGGCGATAACCTGCGGGTCAAAGCCGCGCGGCGCCACGATGCCGACCAACCGGGCAAACCGCTCCTTGCCGTCGTCGGTCAGCGGCCGCTGGTCGTCGTCAGGCCACTCGGGATCGCCGAAATGCCCCGCCCAGGCGTGACGGACAATGTAGAGTTCCATGGGAGTGTCCTTGGTTGATGTTGCTTACTTGTTTCGCCATAGTATGCGATCGTCGATGCCCCACTGCTTCTGCGTTGCCGCGACGGCTTGTCGGAAGCGCTTGGCGTCTTGCGGATAGCCGGCCGTAGGTTGCAGTCCCGGGATCCGCTCACACCAAAACGCGTTCAGTGCTCGCATGGCTAACTCGCGCAGATACTTTGACGCCACCGAAGCGAGCGCTACCGGTAGATGCGATTCGGCCTTGCTTTGGAAGCCAATTTCGACACGGCGCTCCGCCGGTCCGAAACAGTAGACGCTCTGCTTACGGCCTTCACCGTGAATTTCGATCAGCGCGTCGGGGAAGTGCTCCGAAAGCAGCCGGGCGTAACGATTCCGGCCGCCGTGTTTGTCGCACAGGACGGAGATCGGTCCATTTTCCAGGGATTGCATCGTGCGGGCGACCAGGTCGAGCGTCAGGTGCGAAAGCATGCTGCCCTTGCTGTCGTTTGCTTCAAGCAGTTCGTTGAATTGTTCGGGAAAGACCGGCCGACTCTGCAACTTCAGCAGTTGGACGTTCGCGGCAGCAAACCCTTTTCGCAGCGCCGTCGACAACGGTTCCAGTTCGGACGGATCGGCGTCGAACGGCACCGGCGGATCGTAGGCGGCGTACCACGGGATCGCCGTTAGCGCATCAAGCGAGTCGGCCGCGAGCACCTTCCAAACATCCAGCCAGATACGGGGATGTTGCCCCAGCAGGTCCCAAACGGCCCATAGCGCCCGTTCGAGATGCTGCAATCCGGCGCCAGAGTGGTAGAGCGTCTTCGAGTCGGCGATGGCGATCCGGGCATTGGGCTTCTCGGCAACCTCGCGGCGCGTGGGCACAACGGCGTCGAGTTGCTCGTAGAGGTCCCGGCCGCTGGCGGCGTCGCCGACCTGCCAGAGCGTGACAGAGACGACTAGCGGCCCGAAGTTTGGCCCGTAGCCGGCTTCGTCGGTCCCGATCAAGTATGGCATGTGCGAATGTTCCCTGGTTCCAGCACAGCGTACCGGCGGATCAGGCGGGAAACCAGGGGGCAAGGGGGAACGATAAAGGATGAACGGGGAGGGGGAAGGATGAAGGACAATCAACTTTGAGCCACGGCCCGTACGGTGGCGAACTAATCCTGATCCCCGAATCCCGATTCCCCAGTTCCCAGCCCCTACTCCACATCCACGTACCGCGACGAACGATAGCCGCGTCGGAAGAATGGGCGGCGTAGGCGGCGAGCCAAGGGTACGTCGCCCTCGACGAACCAGTACCCACCTAGCAAGCGGTAGAAGAACAGCAGAATGAACGCGCCGCCGGTCGCCACGACCAGGCCGATGGGGCTAATCGGCGTCACCCGGTGCCCTTCCCAGAAGTATGTTAATGTGCCGCAGCCGATGACCGTTCCTCCGATGCCCATCGCCAGCGTGGCCACGGCTCCGCCCGGGTCCCGGCCGGGCATGACCGCCTTGGCCAGTAGTCCCACGAGCGTTCCAAACCCGACCCACACCAAAACGTCGTTCGCCCATTGCTGGACGGTTTCGTTGAACAGAACGTCTTCCATCGTGCTATTGTCCTCCGGGGGATGGCGCGCAGTATGAATGCTTACGGCGCAGCCCGTATCAGTGTTATCGGCCGTGGCGGGGTGTTAACTTCAGGCGATAAACCGCGTGTGGTGCAGGAATACAATCGGGGGAGGTATTGTATAGGGCTTGCTGCCGATTGGCCAGCCATTGCAGCGGAATCGCGCATACGCCGCGGGGATTCCTTTCCGCTGTTCTGTCCTGAGACTCGTAGCGACAAGGAGTTTCCCTGTTTTATCCCACATCATGTCAGTGCTAAGACTCGCGCACATCAACCGCTCGAAAAACTGTCCAAAAACATTTCCCCTGGCAAGGAGGCCGAATCACGATGATGACAGAAAAGACAACCGTTGACAACCTCAATGGACTGGGCGAACTGATGGAGGGCCTGTTCGGGTTTGTCCAGCAGGCAGCCCAACAGGGCATGGCGGTGC
>JAUWWA010000341.1 GCA_030617125.1 Pirellulales bacterium
CAACGCCGGGGTGTCGATCGGGCTGAACCCGTACGAACGATACACCCGCCGGGCCGTCTCGATCAGCCGCTCGCGCGGGATCATCACTTCCGGCGGGTAATCGCGGAAGCCCTTGAGGGTTCGCGGCGTGATGCGCTGGCGCTTTTCGGTCACGGGAACACGATTTCAAGACTACCGATTGAAGATCATCAATTGAAGATTGAAGATTGGAGATTGAAAACTGAAGATTGATTCCACACCATCACGCAATTTCCAATCTTCAATTTTCAATCTTCAATATCCCCACATGCCTCCACCGGCTTCCGGCTACGAAACCCATCGCCTTTGCGCGGGCCGAGCACCGCCTCGGCATATTCCTCGACCTGCTCGGACGTCTCCCAGTAGCGGTCGTAGACCCAGTCGTCTTCGTACTCGCAGTTCTTGGTGGTGTAATCGCGGCAGATCCGCGGCCGGGTGGCGTACCGCGTGCAAAGGTTGCCGTCGCCAAGGTGCCTACAGTGGGTGTGGACGAGCAGGTACCAACTATCGTCCTCGAGGAACACTGTCGCTTGCTCGTGCAGCAGGTACCAGCGGATGTACTCGAAATCCTTCCAGCTCTCGGGCGTGTCGATCGGCAGCGCGAAGTAGCGGCAGCACTTGGCCGGGCAATACCCGCACAGAACCTCGTCGGCGCGGAGGTGTTCACGGTGCGGCTTCTTCTTGCAGGCGCGGGTCGCAGTCGTCGTCGGCGCCATGTCGGCCATGGGTTTCTGCTCCGGGAACTCGGGGCGTGTCTGGTTTTTCCGTCGCCCCAAGCTTAGCAAAGCGAGGTAGGAACGGGAAGTGGAGCGCCCCGATGCCGGTTTTCCACACCCTGCAACGCCGCAACCACCCGACGCAGTAACGCCCGGCGAAGGACATCTGTGCAAGAGGCCCCTCTTGAGGGGCATCTCGGAGAAATGCGGCACAAGAGCCGGGGCTCTGATTGCGAGTTGGTCTCGGCCGATCGCGGGGATTCTCTTCGTGCTGGCTTCGTCCGACCGTTGACATCCGGCGAATCGACGGTTAGGCTGCGGGCCTGAATTGGGGCATCGTCGGCCGGAGCGCCGCGGTATCGCCCTGCGAGCACGGATCGATCGCAGCGCACTTCAGAAAGGAAAGACCGTAGACCATGAGCGACGCCACCCAACCCGCTGCAACGACGCGGCGTGTCGACCCGGTTGTTTCCAGCGCGGTCCTCCTGCCGTGGATTCTCATTACCTGTTGCTTTGCCCTCTGGGGATTCGCCAACGACATCACCAACCCGATGGTGAAGGCGTTTTCCAAGATCTTGCTGATGAACAATTTCCAGGGGTCGCTGGTTCAGTTTGCGTTCTATGGCGGCTATTTCGCGATGGCGTTTCCTGCCGCTTTGTTCATCAAGAAAACCTCCTACAAGGCGGGGATTCTTGTTGGGTTGGGGTTGTACGCCACCGGAGCGCTGCTATTCATCCCCGCCAGCATGATGATGACCTTCTGGCCGTTCCTGGCAGCGTATTTCATTCTTACCTGCGGTCTCTCTTTCTTGGAAACCGGGGCCAACCCGTACATCATGTCGATGGGCTCCGAAGAAACGGCGACCCGGCGGCTGAATTTCTCGCAGGCCTTCAATCCCATCGGCTCGCTGATGGGCATGTTCGTGGCGTCGCAGTTGATCATCGCCAGGCTCAACGCCGCCACAGCCGAGGCACGGGCTGCCATGGTGGCGGAGGAACTCCAGCAAGTCACCGCCGGCGATCTGGCGATCATTCGCACGCCGTATGTGGCCATCGGCCTGGTGATCCTCGTGTTCTTTCTCCTCGTCGCCGTGGTCAAAATGCCCCATACGCAGGACAAGACGCATGAACTCGATATCGGGGGGACACTCCGCCGCTTGTTCACCAACGAGAAATACATCGAGGGTGTGGTTGCCCAGGCGTTCTATGTCGGCGCGCAGATCATGTGCTGGACGTTTATCATCCACTACGGCACAGCGATTTTCACGGCCGAACCTTACTCAATGGCGGAAAAGGACGCCGAGACCCTCTCCTCGTACTACAATATCGCGGCGATGATCCTGTTTTGTTCGAGCCGATTCATCTGCACATTCCTGCTGAAATATATCAAGCCGGGCGCCTTGCTGATGGCTCTGGCTACCGGAGGTTTCGGTCTGATTCTCGGCACCATCTTCAGCCAGGGCATCGTCGGCCTCTTCTGCCTGGTGGGTGTCTCGGCGTGCATGTCGCTGATGTTTCCCACGATCTATGGGATCGCGCTGACGGGACTTGGAGAAGACGCCAAGATCGGCGCCGCTGGGCTGATCATGGCCATTCTGGGCGGCTCGGTAATGCCGCCGCTTCAGGGCGCCATCATTGATGTTGGAAGAACCGTCGACGAATTTGGAACGGTCATCGAAGAATTTGGATCGGTCGACCTTGGCTTCATGACGCTTCCCTGGGTCAACGCCTCCTTCGTCCTGCCCTTGATCTGCTTTGTTGTCATCGCGCTTTACGGGTTCAGGACGCACAAGTACCATCTGGACTAGGCTTTGTCGAGTCGCTGTCTCTTTTCAGCGTCGGTCGACCACGACCACGCGCACGTCGCAAACGTTCGTGTGCGTCGGGCCGGTCTTGATGAGTGCGTCGAGCGGCTCGAAGAAATGGTAGGCGTCGTTTCGCGCGAGGTAGTCGGCCGGGTCGAGATCCTGTTGCTTGGCCGCGGCCAGGATTTCGGCGTCGAGCAGCGCGCCGGCGGCGTCGGTGGGGCCGTCTTCGCCGTCGGTGCCGCCGGAGAGGATCGCGATGCCCGCGGCGCCGTCGTCGGCCAGGTGCTGCAAGGCGGCCAGCACCAACTGCTGGTTCCGCCCGCCCGAGCCGCGTATCGACTCGTCGGCCAACGTGACGACCGGCTCACCGCCGCTGACGAGGCAATCGGGCCCCGGCGCGTCGCGCATCTTGACGGCCATCTCGGCCAGGTGGCGCCCGATCCCATCGGCCGGGCCCTCCGACCGCTCGGCGCTGAGCATGGCGGGAGAGTAGCCCAATCGTTCGGCTTTCATGCCGGCGGCATCGACGGCCGTGGCGTTGTTGCCGATGATGAGGTTGGTGACCTTGCAGATGGGCGCCGGCGGCGGCCCGGCGTCTTGCTTCCGCCGAAGGTAGTTGAACACCGCCGGCGAGACGCCTGCCTCTCGGGCGGCGAACTTTTCGAGCACCTCCAAGGCAGCCGGCGGCGTGGACGAGTCCTCGACGGTCGGGCCGGAGGCGATCACGTCGAGCGGGTCGCCGAGCACGTCGGAGATGACCAACGAGGCGAGACGCCCGGCGCGGCAGGCCCGCATCAGCCCGCCGCCCTTGATGCGGCTGAGTTGCTTGCGGACCGTGTTGAGCTGTTCGATGTTGGCCCCGGCGGCGCTGAGGCGCCGGGTGACGGCCAGCTTGTCGTCGAGCGAGACGCCTTCGG
>JAUWWA010000037.1 GCA_030617125.1 Pirellulales bacterium
GCAATTAAGAAGCTGCACCAAGAGAACCCGCGGGCAGCCGACGAAAAGGCGCTCCACCTGGCGGTGATCGCTCTCTGCGTCGGCGGGCTGAGTCTGGTGGGCATGGGCGGCTGGTTCTGGCGCCTGGGCCGGCGCATCAACCTGGCCGGCCGTTTCCCTCCCCCCGGCATGAAGGTCATCAAGGACACGCGCGTGCGTACCGATGTCGCCGCGCGCCGCGTCGCCGATCTGGCCCAGCTAGCCGCGTTCTCGTGCATTGTTGTCGGGACCGTCGGCATGTGGTACCTTTACGGGCTCACCGTCGCGATGCTGCGGTGATAAGGAATCACGAACCTGCAGGACTACCTGACACGATGGAACGCTTCATCAGTCTTCTCGGTTTGCTGACGATGATCGCGCTGGCTTGGCTGATGTCGGAGAGCCGCCGGAAGATGAACCTGCGGCTCATCCTAAGCGGTGTCGCGCTACAGCTTGTGCTGGCTGCATTGCTGTTGGGCACGCCGCTGAAGCAAGCGGTTTTTAAGGTGGTCGAGGTAATGATGCTGGGGATCATCGCCTGTTCGGACGAAGGCGCGAAGTTCGTCTTTGGCGAGACCTTTCTCGAACACCGCTTCGCTTTCTCGGTCATGCCCACGGTCATCTTCTTCGCATCGCTGACGGCGGTGCTGTTCCACCTGGGCGTGCTGCAATGGGTGGTCAAGATCATGGCCCGGGTAATGGTCTGGGTGATGGACGTCTCGGGGGCCGAGTCGCTTTGCACCGCGACGAACGTGTTCGTCGGCATGACCACCGCGCCGCTGACCGTCCGGCCGTACCTGGCCACCATGACCCGATCGGAGCTGATGGCCATGATGACCGGCGGCATGGCTACCGTCGCCGGCGGCACCATGGTGGCCTACGTCGGCATGGCCAAAGAGGCCGGGTGCGATCCCGGACTGATGGCCGGGCACCTGGCCGTCGCCTCGCTCATCTCCGCGCCGGCCGCGCTGGTGATCGCCAAAATCATGGTGCCCGAGACCGAGGAGTCGCCCACCAAGGGCACGGTCAAGGTCGAGGTGTCGCGGACCGACGCCAATGTGCTCGACGCCGCCTGCCGTGGCGCCGCCGAAGGCATGAAACTCGTGCTGAACATCGTCGCCATGCTCATCGCCTTCATCGCCCTGGTGCACTTGGCCAATTGGGGCCTTTCGGGCATGAGCCACGTGATCGACTGGATGCTCGCTCGGCTAGCCGGCGACGTCGAACAACCGCTGGGCGTCCGGCAGATGCTCGGCGGGCACGAGTTGACGCTGGAACTGATTCTCGGCTGGCTTTGTGCTCCGCTGGCGTGGGTCATGGGGGTCGAATGGAAGGACGCCCAAATCGTCGGCACTCTTATTGGTGAGAAGACGATCTTCAATGAGTTCGTGGCGTACAAGAACCTCGTGCAGTGCAAGGACGCGCTGTCGCCGCGCTCGTTCACGATCGCCACGTACGCCCTGTGTGGTTTCGCCAACTTCGGCTCGATCGCCGTGATGATCGGCGGTGTCGGCGGCCTGGCCCCGGAGCGCCGCAAGGATTTTGCCAAGTACGGTTTCCGCTCGATGATCGGCGGCGCGCTGGCCGCATTCATGACGGCGGCCATCGCGGGGATGCTGATATAGTCGGGCGATTCATGGCCTGGCTGATGAAGCGCCTGGCGGACTAAATCCCCAACTCCAACTTCACCGCATAGAACATTTCTAAGGCGAACTTCAGGTCCTCGCGGCTATGGGTGGCGGAGATTTGTACGCGGATGCGGGCCTTCCCTTTCGGAACCACCGGATACGAGAAGCCGACGACGTAGATTCCTCGTTCGAGCAGCGCGTCGGCCATTTTGCCCGCCAGCACGGCGTCGCCGAGCATGATCGGGACGATGGGGTGCTCGCCCGGTATGATGTTGAAATCGCGCTGGGTCATGCCTCGCCGGAAGAACCGCGTGTTTTCTTCCAGGCGGTCGCGCAGTTCGGTCGATTGGGCGAGCAGATCGAGGGTTTTCATCGACGCGCCGACGATCGGCGGGGCGACGGTGTTAGAAAACAGGTATGGGCGGGAGCGCTGCCGGAGCATGTCGACGATTTCCTTGCGCCCGCTGGTATATCCGCCGCTGGCGCCGCCTAAGGCCTTACCGAGCGTGCCGGTGTTGATGTCGATCCGCTCGATGACGCCGTGGTGTTCGGGCGTGCCACGGCCGTGCCTGCCCAGCACGCCGACGGCGTGTGAGTCGTCGACCATCACCATCGCGTCATACTTGTCGGCCAACTCGCAGATGCCTTCGAGGTTGGCGATCAACCCGTCCATCGAGAAGACGCCGTCGCTGGCGATGATGCGGAACCGGGCGTCGGCCGCCTCCTTGAGCTTCTCTTCGAGATCAGCCATGTCGTTGTTCTTGTAGCGCAGTCGCCGCGCCTTGCAGAGCCGCACGCCGTCGATGATGCTGGCGTGGTTGAGTTCGTCGGAGAGGATGGCGTCGCCCGGGCCCAGCAGCGCCTCGAACAACCCACCGTTGGCGTCGAAACACGAGGCATAAAGGATAGTCTCTTCCGTGCCGAGGAACTCGCTGATCTTTGCCTCCAATTGCTTGTGGATTTGCTGCGTGCCGCAGATGAACCGCACGCTGGCCAGGCCGTAGCCCCAACGATCCAGGGCGTCGTGGGCGGCGGCGATCACTTCCGGATGATCGGCCAGGCCGAGGTAGTTGTTGGCACAAAGGTTCAGGACCGGTTCGTGTTCGAGCACGCCGACGCGTGCCCGTTGCGGGCTGGTAATCACCCGCTCACCCTTAAACAGTCCGGCTTCACGAATCTCCCGAAGTTGGTCGGTAAGGTATCGCTTCATTGAGTCAAACATACTAGCTTTCCTTCCACGTAAGCACCACTTTGCCCGAGTTGCCCGATCGCATTGCCTCGAAACCCTTTTCGAACTCGGTGTAGTGTAAGCGGTGGGTAATCACGGGGTCGATGTCCAGGCCGCTTTGGATCATCACGGTCATCTTGTACCAGGTTTCGTACATCTCGCGGCCGTAGATGCCCTTGATCGTCAGCATGTTGAAGACGACGGTGTTCCAGTCGATGGCCACTTGTTCGGCGGGGATGCCGAGCATGGCGATCTTTCCGCCATGGCACATGTTGGCCAGCATGTCGCGAAATGCATCCGGGTTGCCCGACATCTCCAAGCCGACGTCGAACCCCTCCTTCATATCCAGCTTTTTCTGCGCGTCGGCGATGCTCTCTGAGCGGGCGTCGATGGCCAGCGTGGGGTTCATCTTCCGGGCGAGTTCGAGCCGATAGGGATTGATGTCGGTAACCACTACATAGCGGGCGCCGGCGTGACGCGCGACAGCGATGGCCATGATGCCGATCGGCCCGGCGCCGGTGATCAGCACGTCCTCACCCATCACGGGGAACGCCAGCGCACTATGGACGGCGTTGCCCAACGGGTCGAATATGGCCGCCACGTCATGGGGCACGGCGTGGTCGAGGTGCCAGACATTGGTCATCGGCAGCGCGAGGTACTCGGCGTAAGCCCCGGGACGATTCACGCCGACGCCAACCGTTTCCCTACACAGGTGGCGTCGCCCGGCCAGGCAATTGCGGCACCGTCCGCAGACAACGTGTCCCTCGCCGCTGACGATGTTCCCGCCACGGAAATCCTTCACATTGCCACCGACACGGACGACCCGACCCACAAATTCATGCCCCACCACCAGGGGTACGGAAATGGTTTTCTGCGCCCAGGCGTCCCAATTGTAAATATGCGCGTCGGTTCCGCAGATGCCGGTCTTGAGCACTTCGATCAGCACGTCATTGATGCCGATTTCCGGCACGGGAACCTCTTCGAGCCACAGTCCCGGCTTGGCCTCTTTCTTGACCAGCGCCTTCATCTTCTCCATGAGCGAATTCCTTTATGGATGAGCGTGGTCGGACTCTTGCAGGCGAGTTTGCCTTTCTCCTAAGATTGCGGAATTCGTCGGTCGATGCAATCCCCCCGGGCAGATTGTTTGTTTCGCGCGGCGCAAGGAGCCGGTAGCTCATCGAAAAGGCTGTAGGACGCATTTCCGATCCGTCACCGAAATGGAGGACGGATTCCAAATCCATCCTACCTTTGCTCCGACTCCCGATGGAACACCACGCTTGCAAAGCTGACGCAGGAAGTGCCGTCGGGCTCGACCACCTGGTCGTACTTCAGCAACTCACCCTTGAGTAGATCGCCACGTGTCGAGCCGAGCACTTCGAGCATCGTGTACGTCGGCGAAAGGCCGCATATTCGGTATCGGTCGTGCTGCTGGGCCACATGCGAAAAGAAACCGGCCGGGTCGCAACGGCAAGCCGTGGCCAATAGCTTCCGGTCGTCGTCCTCTTGCTCGCCCAGGCGTTGGTCATCGAGCAGCGCTTTGTCGCCGAACCGCTTGCCGATATGCGCGAAATCAGCGGCACTGATGTAACAGACCGTGCCCTCATGTTCGTCGGCTGTTTGTCGAACCGCCGCGATGAACGCTTGCACCTCGGGCGATCCGTCGGGCGTCACGTCGCCGTCGAAGAACCTTTCGAATGAGCCGGAAAGTACGGGCACGATCCGAAACTCATGCTGGTCCCCGAATACGTACTGCAAGAACACTGCTTGAAACTCGATCGAGTGTTCCAGCCGGTGCGCCAATTCGTCCTTGAACAGATTGATTTGTTGTCCGGCCACGCTGGAGCAGAGGTGCTCGGTCAACCGGTCGATGAATTGCCCATCGGTCCGCACAACGCCCAGCGGCGTATCGAAATCCTTCCGCGATACACAAAACAGCTCTTCCATCGGATGGTGGGCGGTGCCGAAGATGACAAACAGATTGGCGTCGCAGTGCTCGACAATGTGCTTGTACGTCCAGGCGAACGTCGGCCCGCCGCGATGCAGGTCGATGTGCGGGCTGATGACGGCGCGGAGGTCGCGGTTATCTCGGCGGGCGACCGGATCGATCGCGCCCGGACCGCCCTCGCCGGTGAACAAGTCGGATAGCTGCTTACGCAACTTCTCCGGATCTTCTTCATACGCCCCGCCGGCTTGCGAGGCGGGGCGGATTGCCCCGGCCAGGTACGTCTCGATCTGCTCACGACGGTGGCGGTTGAAACGCTCGCCGGCCAACAGGTAAGCTTCGTCCAGCCGCCGGATGATCGCCTCGACATCGCTAAGCGCCGCCGCCACGCCGGTCTGCGTCCTAAATGCCGCTTGAATTTCCGAAAGCGTGCGATTGCCGTCCATCAACATGGCCAGGACCGCCGCGCCGCAGGAGAGCACCACGGGCTCGCCAAACTCCTCCGGGTCGTGCAGCGCAATGGCCGGCTCTTTTTCCGGACCGACCGGGATCATTTCCAACGGGCGTAGCCGCGGACGCAGTGGGATGGACATCACTGATCAGGCTTCGTTGTCGAATCCTTGCATTTCGAGCTTGCCTCGGACGAAGTTCATTGCGTCGGCAGCAAACTTCACAGCGGTGACGGCTTCGGCGAGGGGGATCTCGCCCGTGCGAAGATCATTCGCCGCTTTCTCCAGCCAGCGCGCCACGGCGGTCCGCCTCACGTCATCCATAGCATACAATCCCTGTTTCGGAGACCTCCCGGGCGAGTGTGTTGGCGACGTGTTTCTGGGAGTCATATTCTTCTGGGGTCAAGACAAAGACGTCGAGCGAGAAATTAGGGCGTTCAAACAAGCGGTGAGTTTCCAGACGTACTTCCCGCTTCGTTTTTGGGCCGGAATAGAGGAGAACCAGATCAATATCACTGCTGGAGGCTGCATCACCGGTTGCCCTGGACCCAAACAAAATGATCTTGGCAGGCCTTATCGCCTCGGAAATGGTGTCAACGACACTGGCAACGAGTTTATCCATCTCGGCATTCTCCACCGATTTGTTGATACCCCGATCTGCTCCACAACGTCTTCTCTGTTAATGTACCATAAGTCACGTTAGGTGCATAGATCGGCTGTGTGACCATGAAGGCCATTTGTGTCGAAGCTGCCGGCGGGAAGTTGATTATCTTGCTGGGATAATCCGGCTATCGGTCTCCGCTCGGCTTTAACCGCCGCAGGCGGATGTTTCGCACGGCGCCGGCGGTTTCCCAAGTGGAAATCCCCAGCGGTTTGCAGAGCTCGACCTCGAAGCGGATTCCGAATTTGTGGCCCTTGCGCTCCTGCTTGACCAGTTGCTCGTCGTCGATCCAGGCCTCAATACTGGGGTCGGTCACGCGAATTCGGATACGGTACCACTTCTTGTCCTTGAAGTCGTGGAAGGTGGTGGTGAGGTTGTCGGAGGCGTCGTAGTAGTCGACGTTCGACAGTCCGACCACCGTGCCGCCCCATCCGCCAACGACCAGCGTGCACGGGTCCTTGCCGACGGGACAGGTGGTGGTGCAGAAGAAGTCGCTGCCGCCAAGCCGCCTGCCCTCGAGCACGAGTTCATAGTTGTTGCGAGGGATCTCGCCGGTGTAGGTGATGCCGGTCATCGACATGCCCGTCTCCATGACGATGCTCCCGTCCTTGACGTGGACTTCACCCTCGCCGCCGAACTTGGGCACCTTCCAGCCGGTGAGCGTCTTGCCGTCAAAGAGGTCTTTCCACTGGTAGGCGGCGTCGGGTTTGACCACGTGCGCCGCCCCCTCGATCTGAAGCACCACGACCGTATCGATCGGGTCGGGGGCCGCCGCGGGGAGCTTGATCGTGACGTTCTCGTCCGCGCGGGCTACTTCCAACGATTTTTTGGGCTCGACGAACAAATAAACCTTCTTCACTTTGTTGCCCAGCCCCGGAATGACGAGTTTTCCGTCGGCCGGCCAGTCGAATACGTGCAGGTAGAGCACGCCGGGTTTCTTCGTGCAGCGTCCCCAGGGAAGGCGTTTGAACGGGCTGGCGGTAGTGCCGTAGATGCTCTGGCCGTTGGCGTCCATCCAGCGGCCCATCGCGGCAAGCCGCTCGACGCTGGGCTGTGGGATGAGGCCCTCGGCCGTCGGCCCGACGTTCAGCAGGAAGTTGCCGCCCTTGCTGGCGATGTCGACGAGCTTACGAATCAGGTCTTTCGTCGACTTCCAGTCGTGGTCATCTTTCTTGAAACCCCCGGTGTTGTTCATGGTCATGCAGGTTTCCCAATCCCAACCGGGCATGCCGGTGGCGGGGATTTTTTGTTCGGGCGTGCCAAAGTCGCCGGGCGAGTGCTTTCGCTTCCCCACGCGGTTGTTGACGATCAAGTCCGGCTGGATGCCGCGGATGTACTTCTCCAACTCGATGCCCTGAGGCTCGGTCCACTCGCGGATCCACTCACCGTCGAACCAAAGCACGCCGATGCGGCCGTAGTTGGTCAGCAGCTCCTTGAGTTGGCCTCGCATGTGACGGACATACTTGGGAAATGTCTTGCCCTTGGCATCCGGGTGGCCCCAGTCCATGATCGAGTGATACCAGCAGATCTCAATTCCCTGCTTGTGACACTCGTCGGCGAGTTCCTTGAGCACGTCGCGCTTGAAAGGCGTGCCCATGATATCGTAGTCGGTCAGTTTCGAGTCGAACAGGCAGAAGCCGTCGTGATGTTTGCTGGTGATGACGATGTACTTCATGCCGGCGCCCTTGGCGATGTCAACCCACTGCTTCGCGTTGAACTTGACGGGGTTGAACTGCTTTTGCAGCGGGGCGTATTCCTCCTTCGGGATGCGGCCGTGGTGCATGATCCACTCGCCGATGCCGCGAACCTTCTTCCCCTTCCACTCGCCGGCCGGAATGGCGTACAGGCCCCAGTGGATGAACAGCCCGAACTTGGCCTCGCGCCACCAGGCCATCCGACGGTCCTTTTGCTCTTTGATTTCGTCGGACAAGGCGGCGGCGGCTTCGCGGACGCTCGTCGCCGGCAGAACGACACCCACGCAGACCAGTAAGAGGACGCCCAGCGGCCGAGCCAGTTGTTTCAACGCAGACATGGGGAACTCCTTGTGTTGGGATTGGAGAGGACGCAACAGGAAACCCGTGTCCGGTATCCTAACATATTAGGCGACGCGAGTAAAATGAAGGATGAAAGGTGGATTATGAATGATGGACGTGAAATGGGGGCTGTCAACTGTCGATCGCCTACCGCCTACCGCCTACCGCCTACCGCCTTCTACCTTCTGCCTTCTGTCTTCTGCCCACGCATTTCTCGATGCCTGCGTGGCGAGTTTGTCGGCGCCGCTTTTTGACCCAATGCGGCGGACGGGCAGGGGGCTTGGCCGGCGGCTTCTCGTCGGCCGCGGCCAGCGTGAAGTAGAACGTCGTGCCGGCGCCCCGCTCCGACTCCAGCCAGATCCTCCCGCCGTGCGATTCGATGATCTTTTGCACGATCGTCAAGCCGACCCCGCTGCCTTCGTAATCCTGCCGGCCGTGCAAACGCCGGAAGATCGTGAAGATCGCTTTATGGTGCTTCTCGGGGATCCCGATGCCGTTGTCGCGAACGTAGAGCGTCGGCGGTTCGGTGGGAAGACAACCGATCTGCACCGCCGGCTGCGGGTCGTCGTTGAACTTCAGACCGTTGGAGACCAGGTTACTGAGGGCCATGCCGATCAACGTTGCATCGCCGGTGACATTCGGCAGCGGGTCGACGACGCGCACCGAGGCATTGCGTTGCTCGATGGCCGGCTCGAGCGTTTCGAGGACTTCGGCGGCGGCCGCGCGGAGATCGATCCCTGTTTCCGCCGGCCGTGTTCCCCCGACGCGGCAATAGGTTAGCAGGTCGGTGATGAGCGTTTCGAGCCGGTTGCACAAGTCCACGAGCGTGTGTAATCGATGTTGTCCGTCGGCGTCGATCTTGTCGTGATAGTCTTCCATGAGGATCTGGCAATAAGCGGCGATACCTCGCAGTGGTTCTTTCAGGTCGTGCGAGGCGATGTAGGTGAAGTCGTCGAGTTCGCGGTTGATGCGGTCGAGCTGGTCGGCCCGGTGTTGCAATTCGACGGTTTGTTGCTCGATGCGGACGCGAGCGGCGTCGACTTCGCAGGCGTGTTGAAGCAGTTTGGCCTCGGCCCGCTTTCGCTCGATGGCGTGCCGAATGGTTCGCCTAAGCAGGCGGCCGTCGAGGCGGTCCTTGGCCACGTAGTCCTGGGCGCCGCGTTGGATGGCGGCCAGCGCCAGGCGGTCGTCGTCGAACCCGGTGAGCACGACGATCGGCGCCTTCGGGGCTGCCGCCTGCACGGCGGCGAGCGTTTCCAGGCCCTGCGAGTCGGGCAGATTCAAGTCGAGCAGCACGACACCAAAGTCGTCCCGGTCGAGCCGCTCAAGGGCGTCGGCAAGCGTGGGGGCCCACCTTACCTCGAACACGCCTTGCCGGACGGCCATGGCGCCGCGGGCCCGGCCTAGCGCGTGGCGGACCGTGTACGCATCGTCCGGGTTGTCCTCGACCAGGAGTAGCTTGACGGCCTCGGCGTGCGTGTATCGGTTTTGCTCGTGCATAGTCCCCCATGACCGA
>JAUWWA010000222.1 GCA_030617125.1 Pirellulales bacterium
CCGCCCCTTGTGTAGAAAGATGCCGCCCGCCGGCCGCGCCCGGCATACGTCGCAAACCACGGGGTTGTCTGCGTGCGGCATCCAATCATTGCTCATCGGATGGTCCGCATGGAACACCGACAGCTCGTCCCACGGCGAACAACCCACGCCGGCCGGGATGCTGGCGAACAGCCACCAGCGGCTCTCGTGCCATAGCAGCGTGGCGTCGGCCGCGTGAACGTCGGGAATGAGCGTCGTGCAGAACCGCCACTCGTCGGGAAACCGCGTACACTTGTAAACGTCGATCCCGGGGTGGTCGAGCGACTCGGGAATCATGTAGTAGTCGCCCTCATACTCGAAGGTGAACGGATACGAGAGGTGATGCGGCGCTTCGAGCACGTTGCGCGGCGGGCCGCGGTTGCCGTGCTCGTCGATCTCGATCACCGAGATGTGCGCCTTGCCGGCGGCGTAGATAAACTCCTCGATGAAGATGTAGTACTTGCCGTCTTTGTAGACGACGTGCGGATCGGCCCAAAACCGGTCCTTCGGCGGCACGATCGGCTTGAAACGCCAAAGCGAAGTCGAGATACCGTCGCCGAAGCGAAACGCCAGGTGCCACTGCTCAGAAGAAAACATGCCGCAAAGCTTGTCCTTCGCTCGCCGAGCGAGGTGCCGGCACAGCGGCGCGGCAAACTCGCGGTTGGTCGGCCGGGTGTAGAGGCGGTTCGAGTAGAAGTTCGGACGTCGGTTCTCTTCGGCCACTTTTTTCAGAAACGCCTTTCCGCCCAGCCGGCGCAGTCGGCGCAGCATCCTGGGCAGCAGGTGTAGGCTCTTCCAGAGCAACGCGTTGAGGTTGCCTCGGGCGGAATCTCGCTCGGTCGCCCAGTACGACCGGCACAGCACCGTGCCGTTGTCGAGGTCTTCGTTGAGGACTTGCAGGATCGCGCCCGTGACACGTTGGTCCAGAAAAACCTCCCAGAAGCCCGGCGGGCTGCCGCGATTGACCCGGTTGTCGCCGTGATGGAACGACCACACTCCGTATTTCGCCGCCTCGAGGATCTCGCCGCGCAAGATGCGCAATCCGAGCCGGACCAGCACGTCCAACTCGTGGCCGCGGATCGCGGCGATGTCGTCGTCTTCGATCCAGTCGGAGAACCTCTTGCGCCGCGGCGTTACCTTCAACACCGGTACGCCCGCGAGCAGGTTGCTCGCGTCTTTCAGCTCAGTGGCGTCGGGGCGACGCAGCTTGCGGAACCGTCGCCGGTCGAACTTGCCGTAGGCGACGTAAAGCAGGTGCGACCGGGCACGGATCAGCGAGGCGAGCCGGCTCGGCCTGGACCGCGGTGCGTCGTCGCCGCCGAGGACGACCAGCGCGACTTCGGCGTCGGCCGATTGCGCGATCGATTCGAGCATCGCGTAGGTCCAGGCCGGCACATCGAAAGAGTCCAACAACAGCCCTATACGGAGTTTGGGTTCGTCGGACATGCCGGTTCCCTCCGCCTGGGGCCAGTTGCACCTCAGTCCGTCCGGCTGGTGATTTCCACCAGGTGGTAGCCGAATTGCCTTAGTATAGCGTCAAGATGAGAAACTGCAATCGCACTTTGCAGCCGTTAAGCATGCTCGGCGGCCATTTCGCATTTTCGTCCTTTCGTGTTTTTGTGGTGATGAAGCAAGCGGCTTGGCGTTGTAGGGCTACCTTTCCGCCTTTCTCCTACACTGCATCGACTCAATTCAATCCGCTTCGCGGCCAAGTCGATCACGAAAATCAGCACCACGGCGACCATGAGATACGGCCAGAGGCGCGTTGTTCGCGGCACCGTGCGATCCGATGCGGCGAACACCTCGGCCGGCTCCGGGGCGTACACGCCACCGGTCGTCTCGGCAATCGACTTCAGTAACTCAACGTTAGTCGGCCGCACGCGCAGCTCGTCCGGATATCCGACCACCAGTCCGCAACGCTCGACGGCGAGTGTGAAATCACGCGACGGATCCTTCCGCATGGCGTGGCGGACGAGTTGCGCCCAGAACCGTCCGAAGCCGGGCCAGCGCAGCCACGCGGCGGCCCAGCGGCTTTGGACGTCGGAGGTGAACGCCGCGCTCGTGCCGTGGCCGTATCGCCACCATGCCAACAACGGATCGCCCTGCTCGCCGGCGAGGATGAGTTCGGCCGCCGGCTTCAACCGCGTTTCGACGAAGCCCAGCAGGGCGGGAGCGTGTCGCAGATCGAGGTCGGCCAGCGCGTCGGCCGGGTTGACCACCTGCGGGAAAAACGGCTCTTCGGTGATGCCCACCTTGCCGGCGCTGATGGTTTCTTGAGCAAAGACTTGCGGCACGGCGGCCGGGTCGGCGCAGTAATAGAAGTTGCCGCCGCCGCGCCGGGCGATGTCCTCGAGCACCTGCCGGGCGGCCTGCTGGCCCACCGCAACGGTCGAAACGGTGATCCCCGAGGCGGCGATTGTCCGGGCGAGCGAATCGAAATCGCCCGGGTGCGAAAGCCCGTCGCTCAGGACGATCATGTGCTTCAAGTCGGCAAACGTTTCGCTGAGTGCGAGGTAGGCCTTCTCCATGGCCGGGTACATGTTCGTTCCGCCGCCGGCGGTGATCGTGTTGATCCGGTCGAGCACGTGCTGCTTGTCGCTGCAAGGGTGGATCTCGCTGATCCAACGGCTGCTGTCCTCGAAGCCGATGATGCCGAGGCGGTCGCGGGGTCCCAGCGCCGCGACGGCCTGCCGCGCGGCCTGCTTGGCCAACTCGATGGCGTTGCCTTCTTCCATCGAGCCCGAGCGATCGATCACCAACACCATGGCCAGCCGCGGCTTAGGCTTATCCTTCTTGGGTTCACACACGACGGGCAGGACCTGTTCGAGCGTGGTGTTGCGATAACCGCCGGGCGTGAAGGCCCGATCGCCGCCGATTGCGATCAGTCCGCCGCCAAAGTCATGGACGTACCGCCGAATGAGCTGCATCTGCTGCTTCGGCAGCGCCTCGGCCGGGACGTTCGAGAGGATCAGCAATTCGTAGTCTTGCATATCTTCCAGCGACTCGGGCATTTCGTCCGGCGATCGGACTTCGACGTTGATGTACTCGCCCGAGAGCGCCGCGGCCAGATGCTTCGCCAAGGCCGGGCGGCTCTCGATCAGCAGCACTCGCGGCCGGGCCGCAATAAACACCGCGCCGCCGGCTTCGTTGTTCTCGGCGTGCGTGTCCTTGAATCCTTCAAGCTTCGCCATGAAGGTAACGAGCGATTGGCCGGTAACCGCTTGGCGGAAACGGACACGGTTCTCGCCCGGCCGCAGTTGCACCTGTTTCTCGTCAACAGGCTGTGACCCGCGAGACAGTTTCACGGTGCCCCGGTTCTTGCCGGTCGACTGGATAACAACATCGACACGGAACGGCTCACCCTCACGGACCTGGTCTTTCGTGGCGACGGCCGAGACAAAGACTTCGTCTTTCGGCCGGCCGGGCAAGGGAACGGTTGCTATCGGGCATCCGGCGGCCTTGGCCGCCGCCAGGGCGTCGCCGGTGGTCTGGTTGCCGTCGGAGAACAGGACGAGCTTCGGCACGAAAGTCGCGGGGATGTCCGCCCGCACTGCCGCAATCGCTCGAGCAATATCGGTCACGTTGCGGTCCGCGTGGTCGTTGTCTTCCGGCTCGGATGAGAATTCGAGCACTTTGACGCGACGCTCGCCAAGCTGCCGGACGGCCTCGTGGATGAATTGTTTCACGACGCCGCGCGACTTGCCGGGAACACTGTTGCTGACATCGACGGCGAACACCACAAACTCTTGGTCACAGCGAGATGTTATTCCGATTCCGCAAAGCGCAATCACCAACACGACCACCAGCAGCACGCGAACGGCCAGCGAGAGGTTCCGCTGCCATCGGGCAAAATGAACCAGACTGCGTCGCGAGTAGTAGACCATCGGCGGCACCGCGACCAGCAAGGCCAGTGCCCAAGGCCGGGTCATTTCGAGTTGCCACGATCCATTTCCCATGTCAGCTAATCCACCGCCGCTGATAGAGACACCACTCGACGCCCAACAGCGCCAACCCCAGCCCGGCCAGGTACACCCAGGGCGGCAACCGGGGCCGTCGCATTTGCAACCGGGTGACCGCGGCATTCCCGGTCGGCTCTTCTATGCGGATCAGTACGACGTCGTCGACCGCGATTAGCTTCTTCGCACCGTCAAAACGCCCGTCGCTGAACATGACGATCTTCCCGCACCCGTCGGCGGGGAGCATCCGGCTCGCCAGGACCACGGCGGCTTTGACGCAGTTCTTTCCCTCGGTGGCCGGTATTCCTTGAATCGCTTCGTGCAGCACGGAGGGGATATTGGTCAAGGTGCAACGCACGCCCACGGCGCCACCGGCGGTGAGTACGGCCGTTCGATCACAGTTGCGAACCCCTTCGGCCAGTTGCCAGGCGGCTTGTTTTGCCTCGGCCAAGCGCGAGGGCGCCACGTCGGCGGCGTTCATCCCGGCCGAGTTGTCGATCACGAGCACCATCTGCCTTGGTGAAGGAATCAGCGGTTCGGCCATGGCCGCCACAAACAGCGCCAGCATGGCCAACTGCACCACCAGCGAGACCGCGTGCCGCCACCGCTGCCACGCACTCCGTGCCCGCTGCTCGGCGAAGACCTGTTGCCAGATCATGTCAGTCGCC
>JAUWWA010000054.1 GCA_030617125.1 Pirellulales bacterium
CCTTCTTTCCCGGCTCCACCACGCCCATGAATAGTGAAGCAGGGCTGACGGTAACCGCCGGAAGCACGCGTCCCTCGACGGCCACGGGGATTTGCGTGCCGCGGCTGTCATTGGTCACGAGCATCAGGTGTTCTCTTAGATATCCGGCGGGTGCGTTTGCGTCGAGGCGGACGCGCAGATCATAGCTGACTCGTCCGCCGTGGCGATCCGTTTCGACGACCTCGGTCGAAAGGTGCGGATTGTCGCTCTTGACGTCGAGGATTCGCCAGTTGCTGCGGCCGGAGTGGGTCACGGTGATCTGGCGCTGGGCCGGCTTGCCCAGGTCGACCGAGTCGAATTGCACGCTGCCCGGCGCGAGCACCACGTCGCCGTGAATGTACACCTTCACGTGCAACTGGACCTCGGCATAAAAGGGTTTGTCGAAAGTCACGGTCACGGTGGCGCCCTTGTTGCCGGTGAACGCCTGGGTATTGATCGCGGCGATGATCGCGCCGTTCTCGTATGTCTTCAACATCGGCTTGGCGATCCGCGGCCGGGTGCAACCGCAGTTCGAGCGGACCGACGTGATGTGGACGTCTTCCATGTAAAGGTTCGACAGCACAAAGGCGAATTCGGCCTTGGCGCCGTGGGCGACGGACCCGAAATTGTGGTCCGTCTCTTGAAACATCTTTCTGGCCCAATCCTGTCCGAGCGCAGGCGAAGCGGCCAGCACGATCAACGACACGAGAACCAAGGACTTGCGAAGCATGGTTTCCCCTCCGGCAAACATCTTCAAGGGTGGGTAACGGGTATGTCGGGGAGGATGGCGAGGGAGCACACTATCGGCGTGGGGTCCGCCCCCGGCGACAGGACATCCGGACGAATCCCTATCACCGGAAGAGGCGAACAACCGCCGAGAAACTCTAGGTTGCTATCGGTGGACTGTCAAACTTGCGTTCATGCCCCCCGCCAGCGGCCCCCTTTGACGATCCGGCCTGTGGCGCGTAGAAAGGAAGCAATCGATCCGCTTGCCCGGCCTCCGACGAGGGGCCCCCACAATGGAGACCTGTGAACCTGGTCAGGGACGAAAGTCAGCAGCCATAAGCAGTCATCTCTAGGTGTGGTGGGCCTCTCGTCGGAGACCGACGTTTGGAGAGTCTTTGCCATGCCCGATCCGACATCCAACGCCGAAAACGCGCCGCCGACCGACCAGTACGTCGTGGTCGCCCGGCGATACCGTCCTCAGGTGTTCGAGGAGTTGATCGACCAGCAGCACGTTGCCCGGGCGTTATCCAACGCGATCACAACCAACAGGGTCGGCCACGCGTATCTGTTCACCGGCGTCCGGGGCGTGGGCAAGACGTCTGCCGCCCGAATCCTCGCCAAGGCGCTCAACTGCGTTGCGGGTCCCGCTGCTGTCCCCTGCAATGAGTGCGACATGTGCCGGAGCATCAGCTCCGGTGAAGACGTCGACGTGTTGGAGATCGACGGCGCGAGCAACCGCGGCATCGATGAAATCCGCCAGTTGCGTCAGAACGCGGGCGTGCGGCCGAGCCGGGCACGGCTGAAGATTTACATCATCGACGAAGTCCACATGCTCACGCGCGAGGCGTTCAATGCTTTGCTGAAAACGCTCGAAGAGCCCCCCGAGCACGTCAAGTTCATCTTCTGCACCACCGAGCCGACCAAGATCCCCATCACGATCCTGTCGCGGTGCCAGCGATTCGACTTCGCCGGCATCCAGACGGCCTCCATCGCCCTGCGCCTACGGCAGATCGTTGAAGCTGAAGGGGTCGAGGCGGACGACCAAGCGCTGGAAGTCCTCGCTCGCCGTGCCGCCGGATCGATGCGCGACGGCCAGTCGCTGCTGGAACAACTCTTGGCGTTCGCCCCGGGCCGCATTACGGCGGGCGACGTGCATGGCATGTTGGGCACCGCCGGCGACGAGCGTCTGGCCGTGTTGGTTGCTCACCTGGTCGATCGCGACGCGGCCGCCGCCATGGCTGACCTTGAAACGGCGGTGACTGAGGGCGTGGGCGTCGCGCAACTACTCGAACAGCTTGCCGGCTACTTCCGCGACTGCATGGCCGCGGCGGTCGGCTGCCCGAAGGAGTCGTTCCTGTACGCCTCGCCGGACAGGGGGCAGGAAGTGACGGATGCCGGAAAACGGCTCGGGCTGCAAACCGTGATCGCCGTCATGCAGATTCTCGACCAAACGCTCGCCCGGATGCGCTTCAGCACGCAAGATCGCATCCTGGCTGAACTGGCGCTGGTGCGGATCTGCCAGCTCGAGGAACTCGATGAGTTGCCGGCGCTGATCGCGCGGCTCCAGTCGGGCAGTGCCGCCGCGGCGCCGGGACCCTCTCCTGGACGAGGGGACGCTCGGCCGGCTCAAAAAAAAACTCCTAAGTCACCAGCGTCTCGGCCTTCCGGGGAGGCGACTTCCACCCGGCCGGCCGGCGACGCTGTCCTCTTAACGGCCGAAAATGCGGCGAATATCTGGAATCGGGCGTTGGAGAAAATGTCAGGCATGGTGGTCGAGCAAGCAAAACAGTTCGATCATGTGGCCGTCGACGCACCAGATCGTCTAGCAATTTTCTTCAAAGAGCAGTCTGCTTTGGCGAAGTCGACCTGTGAGCGGCCCGACCAGCTTTCCCGATTTGAACGGGCGTTGGCCGAGGTGACCGGGCAGACAGTCCACGTCGAGTTCAAGGTTCACGAGGACACCTCGGGCGAGTCGGAGCCGGCCCGCCGGGCAGTCCGCGCGCCTTCACCTCACCAGCGAATCATGGAGGTCGCCAAACACCCGATGGTGCGCCGTGCAAGTGAATTGTTCGGCGCGGAGCCTATCCGTGTTGACGATCCGACAAACGAACAGTAGGAAGAACACAGAAGAGTAGAAAATCATGTTTGAAAAGCTTTCCAGCCTTGGCGCCCTGGTCAAACAAGCCCAACAGATCAGCGGCCAGATGCAGCAACTGGGCGACAAGCTGAAAGACCGACGCACGACCGGGACCGCCGGCGGCGGAATGGTCGAAATCGAGATCAACGGCCTGTTGGAAGTCCTGCGCTGCCGCATCGACGAGCAGTTGATCTCGCAGGGCGACCGCGAACTGATCGAAGATCTTGTCGCCGCCGCCATGAACCAGGCGGTCACCAAGGGCAAACAGCTTCACACCGATGCCGTGAAGGAATTGACCGGCGGGCTGGAGATTCCCGGCGTTCAGGAGGCGCTGGCGAAGCTGACCGGTTCGGAACCCTCGGAAGAGTCGGACGAAACATAATGCCGGAATTGACCCAATCCGTTACCGCGCTGATCGACGAATTCGCCAAGTTGCCCGGCATCGGCAGGAAATCGGCCGAGCGGCTGGCGTACCACGTGCTGCGCATGCACCGCGCCGAGGCATTGTCGCTGGCTGCTGCCATTCGCAACGTCAAGGAGAACGTACGATATTGCAGGACGTGCTACAATCTCGCCGAGGAGGAAGAGTGCACGATTTGCTGCGACGCACGCCGCGAGCGGGAGCTGCTCTGCGTGGTCGAGCAGCCGCGCGACCTGATGGTGTTGGAACAGTCGGGCAGCTACCGTGGGCTGTATCACGTGCTCTTGGGAAGAATTGCCCCCCTAGAGGGTGTGGACCCCGAGCAGCTTACCATCGATGCACTACTCGGGCGGGTTCGCGACGGATCGTTCAAAGAAATCATCATGGCGACGAACCCGACGGTCGAGGGGGACGGCACGGCGCTGCACATCTCCAACCTCCTGGCCGAGTTCCCGGTGCGCATTACCCGGCTCGCCCGCGGAATCACCACCGGAAGCGTGCTGGAATTCGCCAACAAGGAGATCCTTGCCGACGCCCTGTCGGGTCGACAGGAGTTTTGATGGAGTATAATACACCAGGGGCCACAACACAACAAAGCGGCGGGCGGTGCCCGCCCGCTAAACCGTACTATTACAATGGTTATGTCAAACATGCGTACACGACGTGCGAAAGTTGCAACGTAAGAATCCAGTTCCTGGCCCCTGAACCCTGATCCCGAGCCCCGAGCCCCGAGCCCCGAGCCCCGAGCCCCTAGTCATGCGACTTTCCCTCGGTCAAGAACTCCGAATGGTGCAAAAGCAGGTGCTGGCTCCGCGGATGATCCAGTCGATGGAGATTCTGCAGTTGCCGATCCTGGCATTGCAAGAGCGGATCGAGCAGGAGATGAGCGAGAACCCGGTGCTGGACATCCAGGAGGAGAACGATCCCGATCTGCCGACCGAACCGGAGGAGGACGAGCGGCTCTCGCCCGATGCCCCGACTGAGGAAGAGCGCGAGTTGGTCATCGACGACGGCGCCGACAACAAAGACGACTTCGAGCGGCTGATGAACATGGACGAGCAGTGGCCCGACCACTTCGACGAGCGTAGCCGGCCGTCGCGCGGCGAGATTGAAGCGGCCGGCGAGCGGAAGCTCGACGCCATGGCCAACATGGCCGCCCGGCCACAATCGCTGCAAGACTACCTGCACGACCAGTTGGGGTGGTTCGACCTGGAGGGGGAGTTGAAGGCCATGGCCGACCGGATCATCTACAACCTGGATCCCAGCGGCCGTTTGCCAAGCCGCTTGGAAGACCTGCTGGGGGCGGACGCCGGCGAGGAAGAATTGGCTTTGGCCGAGCGGGCGTTGGCGTTGGTGCAGAAGCTCGACCCGCCCGGCGTTGGGGCTCGCGATCTGCGCGAATGCTTGCTATTACAGTTGACGCCCGGCATGGCCTTCTACGAGCAACTCCAGACACTAATAGCCCATCACCTGGAAGACTTGGAGCACAACCGCTTACCGGCCATCGCCCGACGCACCGGCTACTCGATCGAACTGATTCGGCAAGTGATCGGCGAGCTTCGCAAGCTGAGCCTCAATCCCGGCGGGGACTTTACCGAAGTGCCGGCCGCACCGGTCACGCCCGACGTGTTCGTCGAGCCGGACGACGAAGGCAGGTACCAGGTGCGGCTGGAAGACAGACGCACGCCAAGGCTGTTCATCAGCCCCTACTACCGTAAGCTGTTCCAAAGCGGCAACGCGAACGAGGAGACTCGCGAATACATCAAGCGGAAAATCCACTCGGCCCAATGGTTGATCGATTCGATCGAGCAGCGTCGCAACACGCTGACGCGCGTCTCGCAAGCGATTGTCGACCATCAGACTGAATTCCTCGACCGGGGGCCCGAGGCGATCGAGCCGCTGAAAATGCAGCAGATTGCCGACAAGGTGGGCGTGCACGTAACGACCGTATCCCGGGCGGTCGACGACAAGTGGATTCAGACCCCACGCGGCATCTTCCCACTCAAACGCTTCTTCTGCGGCGGGACCGTCAGCGCCGACGGCGAAGAAGTCGCCTGGGACGCGGTGCGGCTGAAGCTCCAGGAAATCATCGACAACGAGGACAAGCAGCATCCCAAGAGCGACGAACAGCTCGTTCGGGACCTCGCCGCCGAAGGCATCACCGTCGCCCGGCGCACGGTCACGAAGTATCGCAAGGCCATGAACATCCCCAGTTCGCGCCAGCGCCGGCAGTGGGGTTGAAAAAGACTGACGAATGGCCTCTAGCTCGAGTTCGCCAGTTGCTCAAGCACCCTTGTCGTTGCCGCAAGTTGCTCTTCGAGTTCGACCAGGCTGTCGCGCTCTTTTTGCACCACGGCTGCTGGCGCACGCTCGATGAAGTTCTTGTTTTCGAGTTTCTTCTGTTTGCCGGCGATCAGTCTGACGAGTTTCTCGATCTCCTGCTCCTTGCGGGCGATCTCGGCCTCGATGTCGATCAACTCGGCCAAGTGGCCATAGATGATATCATGGGCGGATACCGTCGCGCTGGCGGATAAAGGCGGCGGTGTAACGTCTGGACCAATCTTAATAATGTGCGCCTTTGCCATGGACTCGAAGTAGGGCTTCATCGGCTCCGTGAGTATCGCTATCGAAGAGTCGCACGTATTCGATACTCCCATCGTTACATTCGGTGCGATATTATTGCGGCTTCTGATGTCACGAATCGCTGCAAGTTACTTCTGGAACATCGCGAACTGTGCCTCGATCTGTGGGTCCTGCCGCGCCGCGTCGCTTACCGGCCACGGCGCGATCATAATGCTCTCGGCCGCCGCTTGCGGTTCGGGCACTCCCCGCTCCGGCGCAACCTGGCCGAGCAATTGCCAGACCTCTTCGGTCACGAACGGGATCATCGGGTGCAGCAGCCGCAGGAGCGCGTCGAGTGTGTGGGCCAATACCCGCTGCGCCGCCGGCCGTAACGCCTCGTCTTGCAGACGACGCTTGACCATCTCGACGAAAAAGCTGCAAAACTCATCCCAGGCGAAGTCGTACAGCGCCCGCGCCGCGTCGGCGTACTTGTACGCGTTCAGGCAGTCGGTCACTTGCTTGGTGACTGTCGAAAGGCGGCTGAGGATCCAGCGGTCCTCGACCAGCAACTCGGCGTTGGCCACCGCGCCGGGCGTGTAGTCTTCGAGGTTCATTAGCGTGAATCGCGAGGCGTTCCATAGCTTGTTGCAGAAATTCCGCGCCAACCCGAAACGGTCGCTCACGACCGGGCCCTTCGGCAACGCCTTGTCCTGCGGCTTCTCGGCCCATTGCGTCGAAAACTCGCCGCCGCACTCCTTGCACTTGATCCGCGGCCGCACGCGGTTGTCTTTCGTCTGGGCGATGAGTTTGCCGCAGTGCGGGCACTCGAAGTCGACCGGCATGCGGATGTCCTGCGTTTCGGTCGTCAGGTAGGCCAGCGCGAAGCGAAGTGAGTCGGCGCCGAATTTCTCTATCACGTCGACCGGATCGACGCCGTTGCCCTTCGATTTCGACATCCCCTCGCCGTAGCCGTCGAGGATTTTCGGATGGATGTAGACTTCGTGGAATGGGACTTCGCCGACGTTGTGCAGGGAGGCCAACACCATCCGCGCGACCCACAACGTGATGATGTCGCGGCTGGTGATCAGCGTGCTGGTCGGGTAGTAGTACTTCAACTCCTCGGTCTGCTCCGGCCAGCCCAGCGTGGAGTGGGGCCAAAGGGCCGAACTGAACCAGGTGTCGAGCACGTCAGCCTCCTGATCATTCATAACCACGATGCACTTCCAAAGTTGTTGGTCTGGATAGTACCGGGGATCATCGCTGCTCAGGTAGGGCTCAGTCGCCTGGTCTATTGCGAACAGCCCAGTCGCATGTTCGCGATGATGCCGGCGGTAGAAGCTTCCAAGCTCTCGCTCGGCTCGTTCCGATCCTGCACAAATGAAGAAGATCGTTTCGGATTTCTCCGATGGAACTGCCGCGACCTTGTCACTCAGGCCAGCAGCCTGAGCAAAAACAGCAAGAGCTTCATAGAATTCTTCGCCTACGCGTGCGAGGCTTGATCTATGCGAGGTTGATGCATCTTGATAGTGAGTAGCGTCGAGGGTGACCTGCCAGACCGGAATCTGATGTCCCCACCAGAGCTGCCGGCTGATGGGCCAATCGCGCTTTTCGCTGAGCCAGTCGAGGTAGCCCTTGGTGTATCGCTGCGGGATAATCTTCACGCGGCCGTCGCTCACGGCGTCCATGGCGGTCTGCGCCAGGCCGGCCATCTTGACGAACCACTGGTCGGTGAGCAGCGGTTCGATGGGCGTCTTGGAGCGATCGGAGTGGGCCAGGTCGATCTGGCGATCCTCGATCTCGCCCAGCAGGCCGAGCTTGTCGAGATCGGCGACGACGTTTCCGCGGGCCTCCATGACGGTTTGCCCCTGATACGGCCCGGCTTCCGGGTTGAGCGTGCCGTCGGGATAGAGGAGATTGACCATCGGCAAGTTGCGCCGCAGGCCAACCTCGTAGTCGTTCGCGTCGTGGGCCGGGGTGATCTTCACGCAGCCGGCGCCCATCTCGGGCTTCGCCCACTCGTCGGCCACGAGCGGAATCTCGCGGTCCATCAGCGGCAGCATTACCTTGCGGCCGTCCAGCGCCATGTCGCGCAGCGTGAGCAGGTCGTCGAGCATCGTTTCGCGGCGCTGCCGCACGTCGTCGATCTGCGCCTGGATGTCCGCTTTGTCCTTGCCGGGGGCCGCGTTGAGCCGGGCCTTCAAGTCGGCCTCGGCTTTGTCGAGCGCGGCGGCCGGATCGGGATGCACCGCCACGGCCATGTCGCCGAGCATTGTCTCCGGCCGCGTGGTGGCGATGGTCACGTGCTCCGGCTCGCCCGGCTTGGGGTCGATCACCGGATAGTGGAAGTACCAGAAATGGCCGCTTACCGTTTCGTGAAAGACTTCATCGTCGCTGACGGCCGTTTGCAGCGCCGTGTCCCAGTTCACCAGCCGCTTGCCGCGATAGACTAATTGCTTTTGGAACAGGCTGAAGAACGTGTGGCGGACCGCCCGGGCGCAGACCGGGTCAAGTGTGAACCGGGTCCGTTGCCAATCGCAGCTACAGCCCATTTGCTTCAGTTGGCCGATAATCCGGCTTTCGTACGCCTCTTTCCATTGCCAGATTCGCTCGACCAGAGTGTCGCGTCCGATGTCGTGGCGGGAGATGTTCTCTTCTTCGAGCAGGCGCCGCTCGACGACTGCCTGCGTGGCGATGCCGGCGTGGTCGGTGCCGGGCATCCAAAGCGTCTCGAACCCCTGCATCCGCTTCTGCCGGATGAGGATATCTTGCAGCGTGTTGTTCAGTGCGTGGCCCAGGTGCAGTGCCCCGGTGACGTTCGGCG
>JAUWWA010000452.1 GCA_030617125.1 Pirellulales bacterium
GGGAGGGCGATGTGGTCACTTGGACTCTGCCATTCCCTGTTTGCAATTCACCCCATCATTTCTCATCCGTCCAACGCCGGATTTCGTCGCGCAATCGGGCGGCCTCTTCGAACTTCTCGGCGGCGACGGCCGCTTCGAGTTTCTGGCGGAGGATCCGGATCGCGCTCTTAGGGCGCGCGGCCGCGGCGCGCTCTTCATGGGTGATGATCTCCTCGCGCCACCGCTCCAGGCTTACCAACTCGACGGACTCGTCCGCCCGACTGCCTTGCCCGTACTCGTCGAAGAAATCGCGGATGGCGTCGATTCCCAAATCAATCGCCTGGAGTCCCTCGGCATATTTTTCTTGCTTGACCAACGGCGTGGCGACTGCCCGAGTGTTCATCATGATCACGTAGGGACGCCACTGGTCGAACTGCATCTTGTGCCTTTCGTCGGTCGCGTGCGCGCGGACGAACGCGAACAACTCCAAGTTGCGCCGGGTATCGCGGGCACTGAGGTCATACATCTGAAGGTGCCAGAAGCTCAGGTAGCGGTGGTAATACTGGACCCCCTCGCGCCAGAGTTCGGCACAATCCTGATCCCCCAAAAGATAGGAAGCCGAGTCGGGATGCGCCTCGTCGTGTTTTCGCTGGAGCCGGCGGTGGTACTCCAGCCACGACTCACACCCTTCTGGCCTCAGGCCATCGGGCCGACCATCCATCTCCATTTGCAGCACGCCCAGGTCCACCCGCAACTGAATCTTCCGACGACCGTCGTCCCCGTCGACAATCCGGACCATCATGGTGTCGGGATTGAATACCCACTCGTGCAGGAGCTTCGAGAAGTCCTCTGACATCGTTTCGCCCGTGGAATCGGGAAAGCAGGGTTGCGCAGTCCCCGCCAGTTTACACGAGCGAAGGGAGAAGCGGGAGGGGGTGGAAGGAATGGATGAAGGATGAATGATGAATGGGCGCCGCTTTCCTCCTTCCTCCTTCCCTCTTTGTATTACTTGCCCGGGTCGCGGATGACCGGTTCCATGACCTTCGTGTTTCGGTCGACCGCCAACACGATGGTATGCTGCTGCACGCCATCGCTGCTGCTGGCGACTACCGGCAAGATGTGGCGACGCTCCGGCAGCGAAAAGCGAACCGCAAACGTCCCGTCGCTGCGCAGGTGGATCGGCTCGCCGCGAAGCGTGACGTGCGCGTCCGGCTCGGCCTGCCCGTGGACGATCAACTCCGTGGCCACCTCGAACTTGAACTCGTGTTGTTCGGCGCCGATACCGGCGGCGCCGCGGCCATAGCGGGTAGTCATCGGATCACCCATCGGCCGGCGGAGCTGCTCCTGAAACACCTGCTTCAACTCGCGATCGGCGTCCTCGCCGGCATAGCCGCCGCTTAAGGCGTAGATGCGGTCGTAGTCCTTGGCCACCTCGGCCCAGTTCTTGTCGAACGATTCACCGGCCACCACCCGAGGCGTGCTTATCATGTTGCTTCGCGCCAACGCGGCAAACTTGTCTTCGCCGGCTAAGTAACCGATCTCCAGCAGAAAATTCTTCGGCGGGTCCTGCACGTCGACATACCAATTGTTCACACCGCCGTGAATCTCGACGTCTCGGATGTGTTTCCGGGCGGAAGTCGTGGCGCCGCCGCGAGAGACCTCGTACAGCCGCAACACCGGCCGGGCGACATGCCAATGCTGACCCAACGTCGCTTTAGCGCGCTGGATGCTCATTCGGCTTACGTTCCAATAGGCGTGCAGCCAGTAGGGATCGCGGACCATTACCACAAGCCGGCCCTTCACGTTGTCGTTGCCTTCGGCGTCGGACTTCGCCGCCAAGTCCTTCGCTTCGGCCAGCTTGAGCTTGATTCTCTTGAGTCGGCGTTGAACCCGAGGGCTGAGAACCTTTTTCTTGGCCCGGGTGTCCCGATTGGCCGCACGGTCGTTTGAGGTCGGCTTGGCCGTCTCGGCCTTGGCGGCCGTCTTGGGGTTGCGACCGTTGAACCTGGCCTGTTGGGCGGCCCGGGCGTGGCGAACCAGGGCCTTGACCAGATCGTCTTTTCGCATGGCATGCCAGCCGGGTACCTTCTTTCGCTTGGCCATCGCCGCCAGGTCTTTGACCGTGCGTGTCTTGAGTTTCGCCGTGGTGATCATGGTGCTCACCTGTGACTTAGTTGCAAAACTACTCGCGGTCGACGTTCCCGTACGATGGCTGGACGGATTGCCCGTCTCCTGCAGCTTTCAGCCATGCTTCCGGTTCGGGTTCGGCCGAAATAGGCGGGGGCCGTGCCCAGACCAGTTCCATGTGCCGGGAACTCATGTCGTCCGCTTGGGGTCGCCCGCCGTGGTAGGTTCCCGACGGAAACGTCGGGGAGGGGCAAGTAACTCCAATGCAATTGATTATACTCAGATGGTCGCTTGAACGCAATGATTTGGTCTTGTCGGTTTCGCGGCCTCGACGAGCAGCGGTCGACATATTTCCTTTCCTGCCAACAGGTTGCGCATTTCCTGGTCGCCGAGAAACGATGCAGAATGCTAATCGGTGCATGGATCTAACGGGGGGGGCGAATGGCACTTGCAAGGACGTAATACTCGCGCCCCGACCGTAATTGATGAAA
>JAUWWA010000416.1 GCA_030617125.1 Pirellulales bacterium
CAAATCCGACTGTCACGGGCCGCGTTGCGGCCCCGCTAAACATGACAGTTAAGCTGCGACAGACGACTAGCGTTGCAGTATTAGCCCTCTCATTTTTTCAGAAAGTGCAACATTACTCCCAGGCCATAAGACAATATAAATGTAGCCGACAGACGGAGGCAAAGCTAGTCGTCCAATCCCGAATCCCCAGCCCCTGGCCCCATCCCCAAATCCCAAATCCCAAATCCTAAATCCTAAATCCCAAATCCTAAATCTCCCAGCCTCCAGCCCCTTACGCATGCACGGCCTCTACGGGCTTGAAAACGCTTTTGACGGTGGTGAATCCGAGTCGGCGGTAGAGTCGGATGGCCCCCTCGTTCTGTGAGGTCACTTCGAGGACGACGCGGGCAACGCCGGCGGTACGAAAGCCTTGCAGCGCGCGAAACAACAAACAGGTTCCCAGCCCGGCGTCACGGTGTCTGGGCGTAACGGCGACGTTCTGGATGGAGCCTTTTCCCCAGCGATTGCGGACGCCCTGGATCGTACCGCAGTGTTCGTGGCGCCGGCCAGCCGGCGTGTAGGTGGCCAGCCAGGTGGCCTGGGGGAGAAAGCCCGGCTTCTGCGAGATTTCGTCCATCAAACGCCGGCAGCCCGCCAACTCGCCGAGGCAAGGGAAGACGTTCGCGTCGATCTCGTTGCGGAAACTATGGTACTTCGCCTCGGCAAACGCTTCCAGCAGCGCCGGATTCCATGGCCGAAACCAATAGCCGGGCGGCATCTCGACGAAAAGATCCCGCCCGGCCAGGTTGATCTCCATTCGGTAGCGTTTGAAGTAGGTAAGATTCACGGAAAGATCATCGCGTCGGCGAAGGCGGTTTGAAACCCGGGGTCGGTTGATAGATCGACGTGTTCGGTACGCCGAGCGAGGTCCTCGGCCATGGTCCTTGCCTGACGAGAAACGGCCGTCAGCCGGGCGCCGGCCAGGGAAGTGTTGCCCTGGTAGCGGATTCGGCATCGGTCCACGTCGCTAGGCATCAACCCGATTCGCTGGGCGTTGCTGCGGCGGATGAAGTTGCCGAACCCGCCCGCGATCAGCACGCTTTTGAGATCGGCCGGCTCGACTCCGGCCCGCCGCAAGAGGATGCCGATTCCCGCCCGGATCGCGCCGGTGGCAAGCTGCAACTCGCGTAGATCGCGCTGGGTCAGCACGATCGGCTTGCCATCGGCGGTTTCCGTCTCCGCCGCCAGGAGAAAAGCCGTCTTTCCGTCGTGCGGGACGAGCCGCTCGGCGAGATCGGGGAGGACGTCGTCGGGCAACTCGTCGGGAACGTGCAGCCGGCCCTCGGGCGAGAGCAGCCGGTGTCGCAGCAGTTCGGCGGCCGCGTCGATCAGCCCCGAGCCGCACAGGCCGACCGGCGGGACATTGCCGATGACGTTGATCCTCAGTCGGCCGTCGACGACGACTTTCTCGATGGCGCCGCTGCTGCCGCGCATGCCGCGCGAGATCCTAGCGCCTTCGAAGGCGGGCCCGGCCGCGGTCGAGGCGGCAGTGAGTTTCCCGTCGGCGAAAAGCACGATCTCGCCGTTCGTGCCGATGTCGACCAGTAGCGTCGGTCGGTGCTGCTCGGCCAGGGAGGTGGCGAGGATGCCCGAGACTGCGTCGCCACCAACGAATCCGCCGATGACCGGCATGACGTAGGCGCGGCCGCGCGGATGAATGTGCAGACCGAGCTTTTCGGTGCGAACCAGCATGCCGCGTCCGGCGGCCGGCACGAAGGGGACCTGGCCCAACGGGGCGGGATCAACACGGCAGAGCAATTGCTGCATGGTGGTGTTGCCCGAAAACGCGATTTCGTAGATTCGCCCACGGCGGACCCCCGACGCCTCAACCAACTCGCCGATCATCTCGTTGATCGCCTCAATGAGGATCTCATGCAACTCGTTGAGCCCGTCAGGCGTTTCCCGAGAGTACAGAATTCGGCTGAGCACGTCGTCGCCGAGACGGGTTTGTGGATTCAGCCGCGAGGCCACGGCCCGTTCGTCGCCGGTGTTCAAGTCCAGTAGCGCGGCGACCAGCGTGGTGGTGCCGACGTCGACGGCGACCGCGAACAGCTCAGTGCGAGTGTCGCCCGGCTCGAAATCGATCAGCAGCCCGTCGGCCATCACGGCGGTGCCGCAGAAGTCGGCCTTTCGCAACCGGCCGGGCACTTTGCGGAGCAATTCCAACTCGATCCGGAACGGCCCGGTGGCCTTTTCGAGGCGGATCAAATCGGGATCGTCGTCGCCGCGCGCGGGCGCGGAGAGTTCAACGTACCGCTTGCACACGGACGGATCGCCGGGCGGGCGGCCGGTTTGCGTGGCCCGGGCAAGGATCTTGTGCCGCGAAGCAAGCAGCGACGTTTCGGGGACCTCAACGGCAATCGGCCCACACACCGACGACTGGCAGGCAAGCCGCAGTCCCCCCCGGAGTTCCTCCTCGGAGAGGCTTTCGCGTTCGGTCGGCGTGGGTTCGCAAGCATTCCCCAAGACTCTCACACGGCATTTCCCGCACTTGCCCATCCCGCCGCACGGCTGGTCGAGCACGATGTCAGCGTCGGCGGCCGCTTCCAGTAAGCTGGTGTCTGGGAGCACGTAGACTGTTTTGCCCGACGGCCGAAATGTGACGGCGACTTCCGTCTCACGCGTCATTCTGCACCTCCTGCAGCAATTCAACGAACTTTACAACGGTGGGCGTGAAGGCCTTCCGCTGCCGATGGATGACCCCGATGGGTCGGCGTAACTCGGGGGCGATCAACCGGACGGCCGCAAGCGATCCGCCGTGCGTCTCCCCGCGGATGGTCGGCTCCGGCAGGATGCTCACTCCGGTC
>JAUWWA010000261.1 GCA_030617125.1 Pirellulales bacterium
CATCGTCGAGCAGGGACGCCGCGACGCTGAACGGGTCGGCCGCGAGATGATCGACAAGGCCAAGGACGAAGCCGCCGCCGAGCAGCAGCGGGCGCTGCAGCAGATCGACAATGCTACGTCCGCCGCCTTGGAGGAACTCGCCGAAAAGGGCGCCGACCTGGCCGTCGACCTGGCTGGAAGGATCGTCCACGCCGAATTGAAGTCGGACGACCACGCCGGGTTGATCGCGCAGGCGGTCGGCCGCTTCGCCGACACACCGCCAAACCGTAACTAAAGAACCAGAAAGCCGCGACCGACGGTCGCGAAGAATAGCGAGGCGCGACTACCGGTCGCGGCTTTATGAGATGGCCGAATCGCACGACCTCAACGCCGAGGACGCCCGGGCGGCGACGCAAATCGAACCCGACGTCGGCGTCGCCCACGTGGCCGACACCTACGCCCGGGCCCTGTTGGGCGCCACCGAGAACGCCGGCCAAACCCGACAGGTGCTCGACGAGTTCGACGCCGTGGTTGCCGATGTGCTCGCGGGCTTCCCCAAGCTGGAAGCGATCCTCGCCTCGGCGCTGGTCTCGCACGACGAGAAGATCGGCATGATCGACCGGGTGTTCGGCCCGCGACTCTCGCCGCTTATGGTTCATTTCCTGAAGGTCGTCTCGCGTCACGGCCGGCTCGACTGCCTTCGGGCGATCCACAGCCGCGCCGGCGAGTTGTACGACGAGATGCGAGGTCGCGTCCGGGTGCGGTTGACCACGGCCGCGCCGATAAGCGACGCCCAAGCCGACCGCATCACCGTCGAGCTGCGTGCCCTGCTCCACGGCGAGCCGGTGCTCACCCGCGTCACCGAGCCGGACCTGATCGGCGGCGCGGTGCTGCACGTGGGCGATACCGTCTACGACGGCTCGATCGCCAACCAGTTAAAGATAATCCGCCAGCAGATAGTTGATAGGAGTGTCCATGAAATTCAAAGTCGACGAGATCGCTTCCGTCATTCAGCAGGAAATTGAGCAGTTCGAGTCCCGGATCGACGTTCGCCAGGTTGGTCAGGTGATCGAGGTAGGCGACGGGATTGCGCGGGTGTACGGGCTGTCGGACGTGATGTCCGGCGAGATGGTCGAGTTCCCCGGCGGAATCCACGGCCTGGCTTTCAACCTCGAAGAGAACTCCGTCGGGGTCATCATCCTCGGCGATTTCCTTACGATCAACGAGGGCGACGAGGTCCGAAGCACCGGCCGCCTGCTCAGCGTCCCGGTGGGCGACGCCGTGCTGGGCCGCGTGATCGACCCGTTGGGCAACCCGCTCGACGGCAAAGGACCCGTCACCACGAGCGAGCGCCGACTGGTCGAAACCATCGCCGTCGGGGTGGCCGAGCGCCAGCCGGTCAAGGAACCGCTGCAAACCGGCATCAAGGCCATCGACTCGATGACCCCCATCGGCCGCGGGCAGCGCGAGCTGATCATCGGCGACCGCAAAACAGGCAAGACCGCCATCTGCATCGACACGATCATCAACCAGAAGAACACCGGCGTGAAGTGCTTCTACGTGGCGATCGGCCAGAAGGAATCGACGGTCGCCGGGCTGATCGAAGTGCTCCGCAAGGAGGGCGCCATGGACTACACCACGGTCATTGTGGCCGGGGCCAGCGATCCGGCGCCCTTGCAGTACGTCACGCCATACGCCGGCTGCACCATGGCCGAATACTTCATGTTCAAGGGCGAACACGCATTGATCGTCTACGACGACCTGTCGAAGCTGGCCGTCGCGTACCGGCAGGTGTCGCTGTTGATGCGCCGCTCACCCGGCCGCGAGGCGTACCCCGGCGACATCTTCTACTGCCACAGCCGGCTGCTCGAACGGGCCGCGAAGCTCAGCGACGAACTCGGCGGCGGATCGCTCACCGCACTGCCCATCGTCGAGACGCTCGAAGGCGAGGTCTCGGCCTACATCCCGACGAACATGATTTCGATCACCGACGGGCAGATTTACTTGCAGCCCGACTTGTTCTTTGCCGGCCAGCGCCCGGCCATGAACGTGGGCATTTCGGTTTCGCGTGTCGGCGGCGCGGCACAGGTCCCGGCGATGAAGAAGGTCACCGGTGGCTTGCGGCTCGACCTGGCCGCTTTCCGCGAATTGCAGGCCTTCGCCCAGTTGGGAACCGACCTCGACCCGGCCACGCAGGCACGGCTCAATCGCGGATACCGCATGACCGAACTGCTGAAACAGGGCCTCTACCGCCCGATGCACGTGACCGACCAGGTGTTGAGCATTTACGCCGGCACGCACGGGCGCCTCGACAAGATTTCCCTCGATGAGGTCCATGCCTGGGAAGAGGCGTTCTTGAGCTTCATCCACGAACAGAAAAAGGATATCTGGCGGAAAATCACCGATAGCCGGCAAATGGACAGCGAAACCGCCACTGAACTCGACGAGGCGCTGACCGAGTTCCAGAAAACCTACGCCGGCCAGCACGAACGGGAAACGGCAACCGTGTGACATCACAACGATCCACTACCCACTAACGATGGCTCAACCCCGCAAACTCGTCAAACGTCGCAATGCGGTCCGGAACATCCGCAAGATCACGCGGACGATGGAGTTGATCGCGACTGCGCGGTTCCAGCGTGCGATGAGTCGGGCGGCGGCGGCGGCGGCTTACACGGATCGGATCACCAAGCTGGTGGGCGATCTTGCCCGGGCCGGGTTGGAAGTCAGCCACCCGCTGTTGGCCGAGCGGCCGGAGACGCGCCGGGCGGTCGTCCTCGTGCTGTCGGCAAACCGCGGACTGTGCGGCGGATACAACTCGAGCGTGCTTCGGCTGGGGCACGCACGATTCTGCGAGCTTCGCGACGGCCTGCCCGAAGTCCAACTGGAAGTCTCCGGCAAGCGTGGGATTTCGGCCTTCCGATTCCGTAAGATCGAGCCGGACGAGGCCTTCACGCACTTCGAAGACAAGCCCACTTTCGAGGAGGTCGACGTTCTGGCCAATCGCTACCTGGAGTCGTTCGAGACGGGCAAGCTCGACCGGCTCGACGTGGCCTACACGAAGTTCGAAAGCCTCGGTCACCAGCAGGCGGTGGTCGAAACACTGCTGCCGCTGGCGGAACTGACCGACGCCGCGCAGGGCGACGCGGAACCCGCCGGCCAGTCGGAGTACGAGTTCCTGCCTTCGGCTGAAAGCATCCTCGACGAGGTCGTGCCCGCCAGCTTCAAGGTGAAGCTGCTGAAGTGCTTCCTCGACGCGGCCGTCAGTGAGCAGGTTTCACGGATGTTCGCCATGAAAGCGGCCACGGAAAACGCCGACAGCATGATCAGTCAACTGACGATGATCTATAACCGTGCCCGCCAGGGACAGATTACCAGCGAGCTGCTGGAAGTGATCAGCGGCGCCGAGGCACTCAATGTATAGGGAAAACACTATGTCTACGACCATATCCAGCACAAGCGAACCGGCCGTTGAACAGAACATCGGCCGCGTTACGCAGATTATCGGCTCGACCTTCGACGCCGAGTTTCCCGAAGACCACCTTCCGGCCATCTACAACGCCGTGAAGATCGCCAGCAACCACAAGGGCGTCGAGTTGAGCCTTATCGGCGAGGTGCAGCAGCACATTGGCGGCGGGCGCGTCCGCTGCGTCGCCCTGGGCAGCACCGACGGCATGGTCCGCGGCATGGACTGCCTCGACACCGGCGCCTGCGTTAAAGTGCCCGTCGGAGAGTGCACGCTCGGCCGCGTGTTCAACCTCACCGGCGACCCGATCGACGGCCGTGGCGACGTGGAGGCTGAAGAATACTGGCCTATCCACCGCGAATCGCCCGAGGTGACCGACCTGTCGACCAAGACTGAAATCTTCGAGACGGGCATTAAGGTGATTGACCTCTTGACGCCGTTCGTCCGCGGCGGCAAGGCGGGTCTTTTCGGCGGGGCCGGACTCGGCAAGACCGTCATCCTCACCGAGTTGATCGCGCGGATCGCCTCGTCGCACGGCGGCTACTCCGTCTTCGCCGGCGTCGGCGAGCGAACCCGTGAAGGAAACGACCTGTGGCTCGAAATGCAGGAAACCAAGATCGGTGATACCGGCCGAAGCGTCCTGGAGCAAACCTGCATGGTCTTCGGC
>JAUWWA010000275.1 GCA_030617125.1 Pirellulales bacterium
CAGCTATCAGGTGTCAGGCGTCAGGCGTCAGGCAACGGGCAGCGATGCTGCCCCGCTAAACGGCGAATTCATCCTCTTCATCCTTCATCCTCCATCCTTTATCCTTTATCCTTCATCCTTTATCCTTCACCCTTCATCCTTGCCGACCTGTCCTTAAGATAATAGTGACACAGGGCGATGGCCAGGGCGTCGGCCACGTCGGGCGGCTCGGGGAGTTGATCCAGCTTCAGTTCGTGCTGGATCGCCCGCTGGACCTGCGACTTCGGCGCCCGGCCCGAGCCGGTCAGTATCTTCTTTATCTGCGTGGCCGAATAGTGCACCACCGGCACGCCGGCCTGCGTGGCGGCCAGGCAGATCACCCCGCGGGCGTGGCCCATCAGGATGGCCGTTCGCGGCCGCTTGTAGTGCGAGTAGAGTTCCTCCAGAGCCATGACGTCCGGCCGGAAACTCGCGACGACGTCGGCCACGCCGTCGTGGATTTGCGCCAGTCGGGCGGTCAACGAGTTGCGTGTTTTGCCATGCACAACGCCGGCCTCGCACAATCGCGGGCCGTCCCGGCCGACCTCCAACACCCCATAGCCGGTGACGTTCAAGCCCGGATCGATGCCGAGAATACGCATGGGGGAATCGGACATGGCAAACAATGATTGTTCGGCCGTGGGCGGCCGTACCGGCAGCCGCTAAACCGTAATGTCACCCCCTCGACTACCCACTGCCCACTATCCACTATCCACTATCCACTATTCACGCTCCACTCGGTCCCACCGGGGCGATCTTCGAGCACAACGCCGATCTCGCCGAGCGAATCGCGGATGCGATCGGCGGTGGCGAAGTCCTTGTTCTTTCGGGCTTCGGCGCGGAGTTCGATCAACAGATCCACGAGCTTGCCGGTCAGTTCGTTGTCGCCGCAGCGCGTCTGTTGGGGCGGCTTGCGGAACAGGCCCAAGGTCGCCGCCAACTCAGCCAGTGTGGCGGCGCCTTGCTTGAGCACGTCGAGTTTGGCCGCGTCTTGGGCGCCGGGTTCTTCGAGTTTCTCGTCGTCGACAAACTTGTTCAGCCGGCGCAACAGGTCGAACAACGTCGCCACGCCGCCGCCGGTGTTGAAATCGTCGTCCATCGCATCGAGGAACGCCGCTCGGTGCTCGGCCATGGCCTGAAGAACCGGATCGTCGTCGGGGTCGAACCGGCCGTTTTCCCGCCGGTCGCACCGGGCGATGTCGTAGAAGCTGCCGCCGGCGACACGCTCGTACCGCTTGAAGAACCGGTAGAAGCCGTCGAGCCCGATCTGCACTTCGGCGAGCCGCTCTTCGCTGTAGTCGATCGGCCGGCGATAGTGGGTCGAAAGCAGGAAAAAGCGAACGGTTTCGCCGGAGAACCGATCGAGCAGTTCGCTGAAGGCGCTGGAGCCCTTCGACTTGCTGAGCTTGCCGATCTCCTGCGAGGCG
This sequence comes from Pirellulales bacterium, assembly GCA_030617125.1. Taxonomy (GTDB): domain Bacteria; phylum Planctomycetota; class Planctomycetia; order Pirellulales; family Thermoguttaceae; genus JAUWWA01. Next base: position 1,446 of record JAUWWA010000275.1, read on the forward strand.
AGGTCGCCTTCGGCCGCCCGGGTGTGGCGCCCGCCCAGCTTGCCGACCTCGTGCGAGGCCTGCATCAGCCCGTTGTGCATCCAGTATTTGGCCATGGGCTTGCCGTGTGCGGATTCGTTCTGCGCGATCTCGTTTTCGTGATGGGGAAAGACCAGGTCGAGCCCGCCGCCGTGGATGTCGAAGGTTTCGCCCAGCAGGACCTTGCTCATGGCGGAGCATTCGATGTGCCAACCTGGGCGGCCCGGTCCCCAAGGGCTATTCCAGGAGGGCTCGCCCGGCTTGGCCGATTTCCACAGCGCGAAATCGGCCGTAGCGCGTTTCCGCTCGACGGCGCCGCCGCCGTCGCCTTGCAGGGCCTCCACAGGACGATGGCTCAGCTTGCCGTAGCCGGAGCAGGTGTTGACCTCGAAGTAGACGTCGCCGTGCGACTCGTAGGCGAAGCCCTTCTCGACGAGTGTGGCGGTCAGATCGATGATCTCCCGCATGTGGTCGGTGCAGCGGGGGAAGTGGTCGATGGCGTCGACCCCGAGGGCCTTGATGTTGTTCATGTAATCGGCCGTCATTTCGGCGGCCAGATCGGGCATGGCGAGACGGCGGTTCGTCGACTCGGCGATCAACTTGTCGTCGACGTCGGTGACGTTCACGACCAGCGTGACGTCGTACCCGGAGTAGACCAGGTACCGCTTGATCGTCTCGAAGATGACCGGCCCGACCATGTGCCCGATATGGCGGGGTTTGTAGACGGTCGGCCCGCACAGGTAGATGCCGACCTTGCCGGGCCGGACCGGCTCGAAGGGTTCTTTCGACTTCGACAACGTGTTGTAGACGCGGATCATGGATAGTGGGTAGTGGATAGCGGGTAGTCGCCAGGGCGCCGGCGGCTACTTAGATTCCAACAGCGCGACGCACTCGGCGGCGATGGCTTTCTCCTGGCCGATCGGCCCGACGTGCTCGCCCGTCTTACCCTTGAGGCTGACGCGGTCGGGATCGATGTCGAGCAGATCGGCCAGTCGTTTGCGGATGACCTGTCGATGGGGCAGCAGTTTGGGGCGTTGGGCGAAGACGATGCAATCGAGGTTGACGATCCGCCAACCGACGGCTGCGACGGCGTCTCGTGCGGCGCAGAGCATTTCGGCGGAGTCGCGGCCCCGGTTGGTCGGATCGGTATCGGGGAACATTTGGCCGACGTCGCCCAGCGCGGCCGCCCCGAGGATCGCGTCGACGACGGCGTGCATCAGCACGTCGGCATCGCTGTGGCCGACCGACCCCTTGTCGTGGGGAATATCAATTCCACCCAGTCGTAGCGGTCCGCCGGGGGCCAGCCGATGGGTGTCGTGTCCGATGCCGACTCGCATCCCTACCATGATCCGCTCGCCCACATAAGCTGCTGTATTTCCACCCCCGACAACGCGGCGAATTATACTCGACCATGCCCGTGGCGACAACGCGAATGCGGAAATGGAAAGGGACCGACGGGGTGAAGAACCGGGACAAAAATGAGAAGACGCAAGAAGAACGATCCAAGCTGGGAACCCGGCTTTACAGCAGCCCGGCAATCCAGCATACTGCCAGACCAGTGGTGCGTTGCAGACCCGTGAGTGATCCGGGCTAAACCTTGCGTGTGCAAGGCACGAAGGAGCGTACGACGAGTGGCCGTTTTGTCGATGAACGAAACGACGACCTTCCGCTGGTCGTTCGAGGAAGACGTGGCGGGGTACGCGGCTGCTGGGATTCCCGCCATCGGCGTCTGGCGGCAAAAACTTTCCGACTACGGCCAGGCCAAGGCGATTGAACTTCTGGCCGCCGCCGGGCTGAAGGTTTCCCAGCTTCAGTGGGCGGGAGGATTCACCGGCAGCGACGGCCGCACCTACCGCGAAAGCGTCGAAGACGCCGTCGCGGCTCTGGAAACCGCCGCTGCGCTGCGAACCGATACACTCATCGTCTACAGCGGCGCCCGGGCCGGACACACCTACAATCACGCCCGACGCCTCCTCCAAGAGGCCCTGGCCGAATTGATTCCCACGGCCGTCAAGCTCGGCGTCACCTTGGCGATCGAACCGATGCACCGCGGCTGCGCCGCCGAATGGACCTTTTTGACCTCGGTCGACGAGACGCTGGATCTGCTCGATGCTATCGGGAACCCGCGCGTGAAGATGGTCCTCGACACGTATCACGTCGGCCAGGAGCCCGGCTTCGTGGACCGGATTCCCGAGATGGTTCCGCACGTGGCCATTGTCCAACTCGGCGACGCGCTGCACCCGCCCGACGGCGAGCAGAACCGCTGCCGGTTGGGCGAAGGCGCCATCCCGCTGCGAGAGATCATCGCCGCGCTGAAATCCGCCGGCTATGACGGCTATTACGACGTCGAACTGCTCGGCGAAGAAATTGAAACGCCCGATTACCTGTCGCTGTTGCAGCACGCAAAGGTGGCATTTGAGGAATTGGTAGGCGGTGGGCGGTAGGCGGGGGGGGGTGAGTCAATAGCCGCGGGACAATGTCCCGCGGGGACAGCGGGCCGTCGACCAACGACCACTGCCTACCGCCCACCGCCCACCGCCAACCCCCTACCGCCGACCGGTAATC
>JAUWWA010000408.1 GCA_030617125.1 Pirellulales bacterium
CGCTGTAGACAGCAACTGTTTCAATACCCAACTCGCAACACGCGCGGAATATCCGCAGCGCAATCTCGCCGCGATTGGCAACCAAAATTCGCTTGAACATCTCTTACCGTACTGAAAGAAAACGCTTGTCAACAAAAAGGCGGCCACCCGTCCGCCCACTGCCCATCGCCTACCGTCCACCGCCTACCGACTCATCCCCGCGTATCCACCTTGAACATAGGTTGACCGAACTCGACCGGCTCGCCGTTTTCGACCAGGACGGCTACGAGTTTGCCGGAGACCTCGGCCGGGATCTGGTTGAACACCTTCATGGCCTCGACGATGCAAACGGTTGTTTCCGGCCCGACATGGTCGCCGACTTTCACATAGGTTGGTGCGTCGGGATCGGCGGCCGTGTAGAAGGTGCCGACCATTGGGCTTCTGATCTCGACGATGTTCTTGCTCTCGGCCGGCTGCTGCGCGGCTGCCACCGGGGCTTGTTCGGCCGGCGAGGTCGTCGGCGCCGGCGACACACGCGGCGGTTCGACCGCGACCGGTTCCGGCGATCCGCCACGACGCAGTTGGATTCGCGTTTCGCCTTGCCGCAGATCGATCTCGCCGAGGTCGTGCTCCTTCATCAGCTCGACCAAGCGGCGTATTCTTCGCAGCTCAAAGACATCGTGATCGGACGGCGAACCGGCCATACCAAGTCTCCGGTATTGTAGAGTCTAACGTTGTAATTTCAATCAAATCAGCGGATGATCAGTTCTTCTAGTTTCTTGGGGACGTGGGTGAGCACTTCGTGTCCGTCTCGGGTGACGAGGACGTCGTCTTCGATTCGGACCCCTCCCCAGCCGCGCAAGTAAACACCGGGCTCGACGGTGACAACCATGCCGGGCTTCAGCGCGGTCTCGATCTTGGCGGCTAATCGTGGCGCTTCGTGGATGTCGAGCCCCAGTCCGTGTCCCAAGCCGTGTCCAAAATAGCGGCCGAAGCCCGCCTTGGCAATCACGCGCCGGGCGGTTCGGTTGATGTCCTGGCAGACGGCGCCGGGCCGAATGGCAGCAATCGCCTGGGCCTGCGCGGCCAAAACCAGCTTGTAAATACGCTCAAACTTGGCAGAAATCTTACCGGTGACCAATACCCGCGTCAAGTCGCTCCGGTAGAGCCCTTCGTCCGCACCCCAATCGACCAGGATGAAGTCGCTTTCGCCGACCCTTCGGTCGGAGGGGACAGCATGGGGCAACGCCGCCCGGGAGCCGGCCGCCACGATCGACTGAAAACTACGATTGCGCGACCCGAACAGCCGCATCTGGTGTTCCAGCTCATCGGCGACCTGTTTTTCGGTCTTTTCCGGTCGCAAGGTTGCCCTAAGCACCCCAAAGGCCTTTTCCGCCTGCCAGACCGCCTTGCGGAGCCGGGCGATCTCGTCGCGGTCCTTGACCTCGCGCAACTGCTCGACCAGGCCGCACGTCGGCGCCAACTCCACCTTCGACAACTTCTCGGCGAGCTTGTCCCGCAGCGCGAGGGTGATCGACTCGGCTTCGAGTCCCAGCCGGCCGATCTTGGCTGACTTGACCACCTTGGCGATCGCTTCGAGCATGGTCGTGCCCTGGGAGCGGATGTGCATATCCACGCCCGGGCACTCCTCGCCTAACTGGGTGGTATACCGCGAGTCGCTCAGCACCACCTCGCCATCGGCGTGCAACAGCAGGTAGCTGTCGTCGCCAGTGAAGCCGGTCAAGTAGGTGACGTTGGTGAAGTTGGTAACCAGCAGAGCCTCGGCCCCGGCCTTTTTCACCGCGCGGTGAAGCTTGTTGCGTCGAGATCGGTGTCGATCCATGGTCGTGCTCCGGTCGAAACAGAAGCCGTTATTGGAACACGAGTTGGCCCGCGCGGCAAGGGCCGTTTGCTGAATCCGCTGATCGCGGCGCCTGACTCGGTCGCGAATTGACACCTTCCCGGACGTGAGATACGATAGATTTGAAGGCATCATAATGAACACACAAGCACTCGAAAAACTCGCCGAGCAGCTCCTTTCCGGCGAATTGTCGATCGGGCAATTCGTGGGCCGCCTCCACGGCAACGGCATTGCTGATATTGGCGAGGCGCAGGTCGACCTGGACCGTTGCCGCCGCTGCGGTTTTCCCGAAGTGGTCTTCGCACAGGGGAAGACGGTCGAGGCCATCGAGAAGATATTCCACATTCTTATCGACCACGGCATCGACGTGCTGGCCACGCGGATGTCGGCTCAACAGGCAGCCGAGCTTGGGCGGATATTTCCCGCCGGTTCCTATAATCCCCTCGGACGCACCTTTCGCATCCCGCTGGGTGAAAAACCGCCGGAACCGGCGGGCAACGTGGCGATCGTCACCGCCGGAACCAGTGACATGCCAGTCGCCGAGGAAGCTCGCGAAACGGCACTCTGGACCGGCGCCGACGTGACGCTGATCCAGGACGTCGGCGTCGCCGGACCGCACCGCCTGACGGCCAAGCTGCCGCTGCTCGAACGTGCCGACGCGGTGGTTGTCGTCGCCGGCATGGAAGGGGCCTTGCCGAGCGTGGTCGGCGGGCACGTCGCCTGCCCCGTCGTCGCCGTACCGACCAGCGTCGGCTACGGCGCCAGCTTCGGCGGCGTCGCGGCGCTGCTGGGGATGCTCAACAGTTGTGCGTCGAACGTCACCGTGGTGAACATCGATGCCGGGTTCAAGGGTGGCTACGTCGCCGGGTTGATTGCGAGGAACGCGGCCGAGGCGCGAGTGGGAAGAAAAGATTGAAGATTGAAGACTGAAGATTAGCAATTGAGAATTGTATTGGATTGACAAATGGTTGGTGTGAATGACTCCGGAAGAGCTTTCCGAACGACTGATAGACTTTGCGGCACGGGCCGGCAAAGCCGCCGACGCGCTGCCCGACACGCGGTTGGGAC
>JAUWWA010000021.1 GCA_030617125.1 Pirellulales bacterium
GCGCTTGGCGGCGGTGGCCTCGATGCCCCGCGATCGCTGCGTGTCCGACGGCGCCGACGGGGATCGCGACACCGTACTCTCCGGCTGGCTGCAGCGCGCGATGACCAACCGCGACCGGCTACAGGAGTTGTTGGCGGCGGTGAATCGCTACCAGATCCCCGCGCCGCGCGGCACCCACGAGTCGCTCGTCGAGTACGATCAGCGTCGCGCGGTCAAGGAGATGCTGTTGGAACAGATCATCGCGGCGTGTATCGAGACGGCCGATGCGGCACGGATGATCCGCGCGGCCATCGGGCACGACCAGCCCATCGAGCGATCGAACGACCTGGAGCGGCAGGCGGCGGTGGTGCTGCGAGCCGTACTGCGTGACGACGCGGCGGCCGTGCGCGGCGCCTGGCCCGAGTTGCTCAAGGCGCTCGCCGGCCGGCCGCTGCTCTACGTCGGCTTGGGCCGGGGTGGCAATCCTCAGCGTATTATCGCCTCGCGGAGTCTCCAGCGCCTGTTGCGATGCCTGCTGGCCTGTCTGCCCCGACTCGGCCTACTGAAGGAAACCCACGAACTGATCGAAACCGCCCAAGACATGGAAGTGAATCATCCGGTCGGCGCCGGCGCGATCACCGAATTCGATCAACTGTTCCAGATCGCCTGTAGGGCGATCGTCCGGTGCCTGGTCGTTTCGTCCGAAGACTGGTCGGCCGCCGAGCGTGACGACCCGGCCGCGTCGGCCGAGTTGGACCTGGTCGCGTTCCTGGAGAAGACCACCGAGGTGCTGCTGCGGTGTTGGCTCGTCCATAGCCGAGGCGTGCGGCTGTCGGTGCTCGAGACGTTTGACGATCGCGGCCGCTGGCACGACCTTCGGCGGTTCATTGAGCGATACGGCGGCGACCTGTTCACGCAGCAGTTTATGAACCTGAGCAACCTCAACGCAATTCTGCACCGAGGCGTCGACGCATGGTTGCGGTTGCTCGAGGAGGAGCCCGACGCCGAAGACGAGTTGCAACTGGTCGGCGAACTCGACGAGCGGCTCCCCCGGGAAGATGCCGTGCGGCGCCTTACGCTGATTCTCGAAGCCGTCGTCGAGAACTACGCCGAGTACATCGACTACAACAGCACAACCACGCAGTCCGACCGCGGCGAAATGCTCTACACACTACTGGATTTCCTGCGGCTTCTGGCCAAATACAACCGTATTGCGTGGAACCTGCAACCGGTCGTGTTAGCGCACGAGGTGCTAGTGCGTTGCGGCCACGACGAGGCCACCGATATCTGGCGCCAAGCGGTTGCCCAGCGAACCGGCAAGACCGCTGACGAACAGATCAAACACCTCGCGCGCCTGACGGAGAAACACAGCATGCGGCTGCCGAGCATCGCCGAACGGCTTGGCGAACGGTTCGTGCGGCCACTGGCGATCGATCGGCTTCGGGCGCTGGTCCGGCCGGCCGTCGAGCAGTTGCAAGAGGGCGAGTCAGCAGCGGCGTTCGCGCGGCTCGAAGCGGAGATTGCCCCGTTCCTCGCCGATCTTTCCGGCGCCGGCTTCAACGTGCCCGCCTGGCTCGACGCCTTGCAGCAGGAGATCGACCGCGTGGAATCAGAACCGGCCGAGGATGACGAGTCGCTCGACTCCTATCTGCGAGCACCCCAGGTGCGGCTCTCCATGGAAGAGGCCGCCGCGCAGGTGAAAGCTATCGCCGGCGACGCTTAGTCCGCATTTCTCATCAGGAAATTCACCACGGAGAAAGGAGAAGGCAGAAGGCAGAAGGCAGTGGACCGTAAGCAGTGGCTGGCTCCCGCCTCACGTTCATCCTTTATCCTTCATCCTTCATCCCTTATACAAGTGCCTGCCACAGCGTGGGGATCGTCTGCCGGTGGTCGCCGCGGAAGTAAAAACTCGTTCCGCCGCCAGCCACCGTTCGTTGCAGGAGCGTCTTCCACGGACGGTAGTAATACAGCGGCTCTTCCTTCGACGGCGTGCGAGTCCGCCAGTCGCGGGGCAGTTCGACCAGATCGAAAACCGCCGTAGTGAAGCGATAAATCTCCTTGCCCTGCCTATGGGCGACGTTTCGCGCCATCGACAGTGCTTTCAGAAAAACCTCCGGCCCGGTGATCGCGCTGCCGAAGTTCAAAAACACGCCGTCTTCCAAATCCTGCACACTTCGGGCGAAGATCAGGAAATCGGTGTCGCTGGCTGTGGCCCAGGAGGCGGCGTCGAAGTTGGGATGGGCGTGGACGATGTCGCTGCCGATCGCCACGTGCGAGGTGACCGGCACGCCCCAGCGCCACCCGGCCGCCGTCAGGCTTAGCTCGCGGTGCGGTGCACGTTCCTGTTCGATTGTCCGGCCGATCGCCTCGCCGATTCCCTCACCGGCCGCGGCGGCCTTAACGACCAGGTCGTTCAGCCGGCTGGTTTCGCGCCAGAGTCCGAAGCGGCCGGTGCGGATCCAGCGCGCCACGTCCTCGGTGGTGCCGCCGAACGCGGCCAACTCGAAGTCGTGGATGATGCCCGCCCCGTTCGTGGCCAAATGCGTGATCACGCGGCGCTCGATCAAGTCGACGAGGAACTGCGATAGACCCAGCTTGATCGGGTGTGCGCCCATCATCACCATCACCGGACGGTCGGCCGCACGCGCCGCGGCGATCCGCTCGATCAGCAACGGAAACTCGGGATGGTTGTAGGGGCTTTGCGGAGCGGCAAGCGGTAGGCAATCTCCGGCATGCAGCCCGTGCCCGCGCTCGGCAATGTCGGCCAATTCCACGTCGTCGCGGTTGAATCGTTCGTATCGGGTCATGATGGGTCGGTCTCGGCCATCTCTGCGTTTTTGGGGTCGTGTTCGTTCCATGGGCTAACGCCCCTGGCTATTGGCTACCGTCCCTTCGGGACTAAGGCCGCTTCATCCTTCCTTATTCATCCGTCATCCTTCCGTATTCATCCTTCCTCCTTCCTCCTTCATGCTTCCTCCTTCCTCCTTATCTTCTCCATCAACCCGCTCGTCGAATAGCCCGGCTTCATCGGCACGCGAACGACTCGGCCGCCGTACTGCTCGACGATCTCGTGGCCGACGACCTGGTCGTGGGTGTACTGGTTGGACTTCACGAGCACGTCGGGCCGGACACGTTCGACCAGCCCTGCCACACTAGCGTCGTCGAATAGCACCACGTAATCGACGCACACCAACGCCGCGAGCATTTCCGAGCGGCCTTGCTGGTCGACGATCGGGTGCGCCGGGCCCTTGAATTGTACCATGCTACGGTCGCTGTTGAGCCCCACGACCAGCAGGTCGCCGTGGCATCGGGCCTCCTGTAACGAGGCGACGTGCCCGGGGTGCAGCAGGTCGAAGCAGCCGTTGGTCATCACGACGTGCTCGCCCGCGGTGCGCCGCCGATCCAATTCCGCTTCGAGCTGCTCGATCGTGAGTATCTTGTTCCATGGTGTGTACGCATTGTGTCCCAACGCGGCGAGCAGTTCGCGGCGCGTGACCGGCACGACGCCGAGCCGCTCGACCTCCAGGCCCCCGGCCAGGTTCGCCAGTTCGACGGCTGCTTGCCAATCGGCCCCGGCGGCCAGGCTGTAGCCCAACGCGCTGAGAACCATGTCGCCGGCGCCGGTGATATCGTAGACCTGTCGCGGCCGGACGTGGAACGCCCGAGCGTTGCCTTTGCGGTCGGCCCAGGCGATCCCGTCGCTGTCGAGCGTGACCATGGCGGCTTCAACGCCGAAACTGAGCATCCGCCGCGCCGCCTCGATACCGTCCTCCGCGGTGGCGATGGTCATACTCAGGGCCTCGGCGGCTTCGGTCCGGTTCGGCGTGATGCAGGCACAGCCGGCGTAACGGGCGAAGTCGACGTCGCAAACCGGATCGGCCACGACCGGTACGCCCTTAGCCCTGGCCAGTTCCACCACCCGGGGTATGAACCGGCCGGCACAGACGCCTTTTGCGTAGTCGCTCACCAGAACGAGGTCCACGCGGTCGAGCAACTCGCCAATCGAGGCGATCAGCTCCTCGGCCACTTCGGCATCGATGGGCCGGTTCTGCTCGCGGTCGACGCGGATCATCTGCTGCGGATGCCGGCTGTGCGTGCAGCCGAGCAGACGTTCCTTGACGGTGGTCGCCCGGTCTGCGACGACCCGAACGGCGCCGGCGTCGACACCGAGCCCTTCGAGCAGTTCACGGACGATTAGTCCCGGGGGGTCGTCGCCGACGACGGCGGCCAGACGGACCTCGGCCTCCAGGGCCACGAGCATGGCCACGACGCTGCCGGCCCCGCCCAGGCGATGCTCTTGCCGAGTGACGGCAAGGACGGGGATCGGGGCCTCCGGGCTGATCCGCTCGACGTCGCCGAAGAGGTAGCGGTCAAGCATCACGTCGCCGACCACGAGGATTCGCGGCCCGGCGCCCCCGGCGAGCAGTGCGGTCAGTTGACTGGACATAGCCGGTCATTCTACAAACTGCCGAAACTCCGGCCAACGTCATAAAGCCGCCTTGCGGTGGTCGCGCCACACAAAATGCCGCGACCGGTGGTCGCGGTTCTATGAGAGACGAAGCACACGGGACGCCTTTTCATCTCGGCGCATCGTTGCCCGGCAGCGACTGCTGCTTTTGGCGGATCATGGCGGTTTTTCGGGCATCGATGAGCCGCTGCAATCGCGGCGAGAGCTTGTCGGCGGAGCGCCGCGGCATCCGGCCGTCCGGTGCGGTGATCGTCGCCTGGGCGAGCAGACTGCACGGCACAACGCCCTGGTCGGTCTCGATGCGGATGGCCCGGATCACCTTACCCGGTTCGTCACCCGCGATAAACGTCACCGTGATAACGTGCAATCGCTTGGGCCCTTGCTCGGCGGACGTGTCGAACGCGAAGCTATCGTCGGCCGAGATGATCTTTCGGACGACGAACGGTTCCTCCGACCGGATCACGAGTTGTTTGCTCGCCTTTTCACCGGGTTTCAGAATGCCCATGAAAAGCAGGGTTGGGCTGATCGAGATGGGCGGCCGCACGCGGCCTTCGACCAGCACATGGACTTGCCGGTTGCGGTAGTCGTTGGTGACTAGTACGAGTTGGTCGCGGACGTAGCCGGCCGGCGCGTCGGGTGCAAGCCGGACGCGGAGTTGGTAGGCTGTCTGGCCCGAGCCACGGCGATCTTCGGTAGCCGTGGCGGACAGGTGCGGGTTCGCGCAGTGGACCTCGAGGATGCGGAAGTCGCTCCGCGCGGGTGAACTGACCCGAAGCGTCTTTTCGGCGACCGTGCCCTGCGCGACCGATCCGAGCTGCGCGCTGCCGGGCTCAACGACCACGTCGCCGCGGATGTGGGCGCTCACGTGCAGTTGCACTTCGGCCCCAAAGGGGCGGTCGAAGGTCACGGTGATCGTAGCGCTTCGGGCGCCTTGGTACGCGCGGGAGTTGATGTGTGCGAGGATCGCGCCGGTTTCGTGGGTCTTCAGCAGCCGCTTGTCGTCCTTGACCGATGCGCTCGTGCATCCACAGCTCGCGCGGACCGATGCGATGTGGACGTTCTCGACATAAAGGTTCTTCAGCCTAAACTCGTATTCAGCCTTGGCGCCGCGCGCGATCGTGCCGAAGTCGTGCCGGTTGCTCTCGAACATTTTTCGCGCCCACTGCTGGGCAAGGGCCGACGAGCAGACTAGTATTGCCGACAAGAAAGCCGCGACGGTGAACATGCGCATGGCGGGCCTCCCATTCCCTTCACGATTCCTGGCTGGTTTGACGTGCGGGGTTCCCCGGAGACTGGGGAACCTGTCGATAATTATACTCATGGTGCGACGTCTCGCCCAGAGATAATTCTGGAAATTCCCTTGCGAGGCGACGTGACGTGGTCGCCCGGTCCGACGTCGGTCCTGGGGGATCTGGGGAATCCTTGCGGCGCACGGCGAGTTGCCGGCCTTGCATTTTCCGTCCTGATCCGGCATCCTAGGTACAGTCTCACGGTTCTGGGAATGAGAACCTTCAGCCGCCGCGTCGTTGCGGCGGAATGCTCCGGCGTGTAGGCGTCGGGGCTAAACGGCACCGGAGCAAGAACCATGATCGACAAGGAACTGTTGAATGTCCTCGCCTGTCCCCAGGACCGGTCGCCGCTTACGGTGGCCGATCAAAGCTTGATCGAGAAGCTCAACCGGGCCATCGCCGACGAAGACATCACAATCGTAAACCTCGGCGGAAAACGGGTCGAGGAACCGCTCGCCGGCGGGCTCGTCCGGCAGGACAAGACTCTTCTATACCCCGTCGTCGACGACATCCCCGTGCTGCTCGCCGACGAGGCAATTCCCTTGGAGCAAATCGATGGCTGAGAAAACGATTTTTGGGAAGATCATCGACCGTGAAATTCCCGCCAAGATCGTCTATGAGGACGATCTCTGCCTGGCGTTCGAGGACATCCATCCCCAGGCCCCCACGCACCTGATCGTGATCCCCAAGAAGGCGATCCCCTCGGTCGACGACGTTGCTGAAGCCGACGAGGCGATCGTCGGGCTCCTATTCGTGGCCATGCGCAAGATCGCCGCCGAGTTGGGCCTCACCGACGGATACCGCGTCGTAACTAACTGCGGACGCGACGCCGGCCAGGAAGTCATGCACCTGCACTTCCATTTCCTCGCCGGCCGTCGCTTCACTTGGCCGCCGGGGTAGGGGAGAGGAGCGACATGGCGAATCGCACGCTCGAAGACGAGTTGATCGAGATTTTCGCGACGAAGGCTCACGCGCGGAATCGGCAGATTGTGGTCGGCTATTACGGCTGGGAGGACGGCCAGCGACACACGCTCACGGAGATTGGAACTCAGTTCGGCGTTACCCGCGAACGCATCCGTCAGATCTGCGCTAAGGTGACCTGTGGTCCGCGCAGTGCAAAGAAGATCGTCGCACCAGTGATGGACCGGGCATTGGCGCTGATCGACAAGCGGTTGCCTTGCTCGGCCGACGCACTCGAAGCGGAACTGGCCGAACGGGGCTTGACGTCCGTCGGGATGTGTCTGGAAAACGTGGCCAATGGCGCGAAGCTGCTAAAGCGGCCGGCGCCGTTTAAGATTGTGAGCCTCGAGGCTGGGCGATTGGCCGTGCGCCCTAGGCAGGTCAATGCCGCGCCGGCGATCATCGATCTAGCCAAGAAGGTCGTCTACTTCCGTGGGCTAGCGACCGTCGGCGCGATCAACCGGACGATCTCGAAGTGCTACCGCGGCCGTGTTGGGACAAAACTCGTCGCCGAGGCCGTGAAATTGGCCGAAGGTTTCTCCTGGCTCGACGAGCGGGCCGGCTGGTTCCGGATTCGTGCGGTCGAGAAGCACGGCCTGCCGAAGACGATCGCCAAGATTCTGTCGGTGGCCGCCGAGTTGACCGTTTCGCGGATGCGCACGGCGATGAGCCACAACCGCCGGATGTGGGAGAACCCGCCGCCGGCCGGCGTGCTGTTGGAGTACTGCCGCCAGACGCCCGACGTACGCGTCGAGGGCAGGCGGATCATCGGCGATCCGCCGCCCAACTGGAAGAAAACGCTCACCGGGGTGGAGCGCGGACTCGTCAGCGTGTTGAAGAAGCACGGGCCGGTGATGGACCGTGGCGCCATGGAAGAACTCTGCGTGCGAGGCGGCATGAACCGGTTCAGCTTCCATGGGTTCGTCTCCTGGTCGCCGGTGATCGAGCAATTCGGGCACAGTGTGTACGGGCTGCTGGGGACCAAGGTATCGAAGGAAACGATTAACGACCTCGTCGCCCGGCGCCGCGAGCAGCGGTCGACGCGTCGCGTCCTCGATAGCCACGGCCGAACCGACGATGGCAAGGTGTGGCTGAGCTATCGGCTCTCGAAGGCGGCCAGCACCTACGCGGTCATCACAGTTCCGGCCGCGCTGAAGAAGGTCGTCCGCGGCCGGTTCACACTGCTTAGCGACGAAGGCGACGAGATCGGCACGCTGGCCACCAAGGACGGCCTCGCCTGGGGTCTCGGCGCGTTTCTGCGGCGGCACGGCGCCCGGATCGGCGACCGCATCATGTTGACACTGGACCTGAAAGAGCGCACGGCTGTTGTGACGCTGGAATCACCATGACGCCGCTTGCGGCTTCGCCGAAAAACATGCACGAACTATCCATCGCAGAGGCCTTGATCGGACAGGTTGAAGAAGAGGTCGAACGCTCCGGCCAGACCGGGCGGATTACGCACCTGGACGTGACCGTCGGGCGGCTCTCGGGTGTGAGTTGCGATTCCTTGCGATTTGCCTTTGAGCTGCTTGCCCCCAACACGCTTGTCGAAGGGGCCAAGCTCAACATCACGGAACCCGTGGCGAAATGTCGGTGCCACCACTGTAAATCGCTGACGGAAATCGACGACCTGATCATGGAATGTCCGAAGTGCAGCAGTAGGGAGATTTCCATCGAAGGAGGACGCGACCTGCTGCTGCAGAGTATTGAGCTAGAAGATTGACCGGTTAACCACCTGCAGAGCATTGCGTTGGAAGATCAACCGTTTTGCCGCCGCCGGCACGGCGGCGTGGCTTCTCCGGCGTGGACGCCGGGGCGAAACCGATCGGAGCACACGCTATGAAAATCATCGCCGCCAGGAAGCTATTGAAAGCCAACGATCAGCTCGCTGAAGAGAATCGGGCGAGACTCGACGCCGCCGGCGTGTTTTGCGTCAACGTGGTCGGCTCGCCCGGCGCCGGTAAAACCACCCTGCTGGAGGCCCTGTTCGCCACGGTTGCCGGCCGCGTGAAACCCGCCGTCATCGAAGGCGACATCGCCGGCTCGCTTGACGCCGAGCGCATTGCGAAGTTAGGCGTCCCAGTAGTCCAAATCAACACCGAAGGCGCTTGCCACCTCGACGCCAACATGATCGCGGCGGCGCTGGGCAGCCTCGACTACGACGCCGTCGACGTGTTGTTCATCGAGAACGTCGGCAACCTGGTCTGCACGGCCGGGTTCGACCTGGGCGAACACCTGCGGATCGTCGTCCTCAGCACCAGCGAAGGCGACGACAAGGCGGCCAAGTACCCGGCCATCTTCCAGGGCTCCGACGCCCTGGTCATCACCAAGGCCGACCTGCTGCCGCATACCAACTTCAACGCCGATCGGATCACCGCCGATATGAAGCGCCTCGCCCCGAACGCCGAGATCTTTCAAGTCGCCGCGCTCAGGGGTGACGGCATCGTGGCCACGGCCGATTGGTTGGTGCAGAAGCTGAGCAGTGGGCGATAGCCGGCACGCAACGCGTGCCGGCATGTCCCCGGCGGATGTTGTCACCCGGTTATCGGCAACTTGCCGCATCCCTATTCCCCCACTGCGTACAGGTGCTTGTTCGTAGTGACGTACAGCACGCCGCCCGCGGCGACCGGCGTGGTGAAGGCGCCGTCGCGCATGCGGATCTTGCTGATCACCCGCAACTGCTTGCCGGCGGCCAATATCCAAAGCACGCTGCGACCGGTGCCCAGATAGACCTTGCCGTCGGCGACCAGCGGTGAACCCCAGATCGGTCCGCCCGGCTCGTGGACCCAATACGGCTTGCCGGTCTCCGCGTTGAGGCAATGCAATCGCCCGTTGAAATCGGCAGCGTAGAGCAGCCCGTCACGGATCGCCACAGTCGAGATGGTCGAGCCGATCTCGTCGTACGCCCAAACGATGCCGCCGCGGGTGGTATCGCCCGCCTTCGTCGCGTCCAGACACACCAGCCAGGCCTCTTTCATCTTGTGAAACGGCTCCTGCGTAAACGGCACGTACACGCGGTTCTCGTAGAACACCGGCATGCCGGTCACCTGGTACGAGGTGCTGTCATGCTGATGATCCACCGGCACGTGGTCCTGGGTCTGGGCCAAGGGGTGGCCGTGGAACTTCCAGACGTTCTTCAGCCGCCGTGGGTTGCCGCCGGCAGTGTTGGAATCCAGCATCTCGAAGGCATACAGGTGTCCGTTTCCGGCGCCGAAGAACCCGAGCCGCCTGTCGCCGGCCGTGCCGGTCGAAACCGAACTCCACTGACCGTGGGTGATGTCGCCGCCAATGCCGAAATCGTCCCGGGCGACCAGCTTGCCGGTTTTCTTGTTCAACGCGATCACGCTGGGCGCCTCCGGGTGGAGCACCCGCATGTGCGTCCACTCCACGCCGTTGTGCGTACAGACGTAGAGGAGATCGTCATCGAGCAGCACCGAGCCGTTCGAGCCGTTGTGCGGTTCGGCGCCCGTTTCGGCAATGACGTCGAAGAGCCAGACGATGTCGGCGTCCTGTTTGCCGGGCGCAAGCGGTTGCTGACCCTTGGGGACCATGTGCCGGCCCTCGTCGGTGAACGGCCCGTCGTTGCCGTCGGCCATGCCTTCGAGGTCGAGGCAGATCACCTCGTTGCGGTTACTCACCAGGTACGCGCGGTTGCCTTCGACCGTCGGCGGCGAGGTCAACCCGATGTATTGCCAGTCGGCCCACTTGATCGAAAGCAGCTTAGGCACAATCAGTTGCCAGAGGAACTTGCCGGTCTCCTCGTCGAAGCACATCAGCACACCGCGATCTCCTTGGATCCGCTTATCGCGAGGCGCGTCGTTGTTGGTTCCGACGAAGACCTTCCCGCCGGCGACGACCGCCGAGCCGTACGATTGCCCGCTGAGCTTGGCGACCCACTTCACGCCGCTGGCGCGGGGCAGATCGATTTCACCGGAGTCGGAGTTGCGCTTGCCCGGCTTGAACACGTCGGGCAATCCCGTCTCATCGGAAACCATGTTCCGCGAGAACCGTTCTCCCCACTGCGGGCGATCCCCGGCGTGCAAGGCGCCCGCATGGATGAACGGAAAGAAGACGAGAAGAGCCAAGGCGGCGATGGTTCGTTTCATGGAATGGTGCTCCGTGGTGGACGATTTCTGTTGCTCTGACGTGTGGCGCATGATAGCACACAGCCGCTGGAAGTTCCACCTGGGCCGGCGGCTTGGAGACGATAGTCGAATACCCCACCGCATTTTCATGCTCAGATGGGGGATGGATTGACTGGCCCGGACCACTCCCATAAAATAAATATAGTGCA
>JAUWWA010000142.1 GCA_030617125.1 Pirellulales bacterium
AGACGAGCCAGGCATGGACGAGCCTTGGCGCGGTGCCCAACCGCCGAGGCCGCGGTCGGGTGCCAAGACATACGGCGACTCCCTGATGGAGGAATTTCCGAAGTATTGGTTGTTCCGATTCTTCGACTTTTCCGTCGAGCCCGGCAGACAGTATCGCTATCGCGTTCGCCTGGTACTGAATAACCCGAACCACGACGTGGATGACCGCTACTTGAGCGAGCTTGTGCGAGCTAAGAAACAGGAAATCGAGCAGGCAGCGAAGAAGGCCGAGGATGAAGGCAACAAACGCCAAGCCATGTCGATCCGTCGCCGGTGGCAACAGCTTGAAAGCGAATGGTCCGAACCAACCGACATGGTTTCCGTGCCGCGCGATACGAAGATGCTGGTGGTTTCGGTCACCCCGCGCACGGGACGCGCTCCTTCAGCGAGCGTGATGATGATTACCTGGGTCGAAAGCCACGGCAGGGAAGCCTACACCAAGACATCCTTTGCCGTCGTTCGAGGGACGGTCGCCAACTTCCCCGGACGCGAGTTCCCTCCCGAAAAGGCAGTCAAGAAGAAAAAGAAAAAGAAAAAGACAGCCTTCGACGAGGGCGAGGATTTTCCGTTGCTGGGGATGTTCAGGGGCATGGCGGATGCGGGCGGCGTCATGAAAGACGTCATGAAAGACGTCATGAAAGTCGACTACCTCAGTGAGGCGCTGGTGCTCGACATGTGGGGTGGCCAGCGGCTGTCCGGCGGCCGGCTGACCGCACCCGGTGAGGTCCTCCTGCTCACTCGCGAAGGATCGCTGGTTGTGCGCGAGGAACTCGACGACAAGGCCGAGTACGACGCGTACATCAAGCGAGTAGAGCCGGAGCCACGCGACGAGCAGTGGCGTTTCGGCCCCGGGATGAACGGGCTCTTTCCGGGCGGCGTCGATCCCGACGCCATGCGGGGCATGAGGCTTGGTTTCCCCAAGAAGGCTGGTTCCCCCGGGAAGGCTGGTCCCCCCAAGAAGAAGCGTCCCAAGCGATCGCGGGCAAATAGGCGAGAAACGTGAGAGAAGGGGAAAGATAAAGAAAGCCGGGAGGGAAAATCAAGATAGTTAGATGTTCCTTCCTTCTTCCTTTTTCTTTCTTCTCTGTTTCGCCTCTCTTCCTTCGCCTTCCCCATCCGCCCTTCTGTCTTGCCGCGCCGCCCGAGGAAGGCCGGTTGCCTGGTGAAACCTCCCCCAGAGGTGAATTTGCCCGGAAATGACCTTGACCCAGACACTTCGTCGCGGTATCTAGCGGCTCTCTTCTGCGGATTTCCGAAGAGCTACTCGAAAAATCTCATCACTTCACGTGCATTTTGCGGGCAGGACGGTATGCCGGCGGGATGCGATTTTGTAGGCGGTACGGGACACAAGCATTCTCGGGGCGCCTATACGTACGAAGAGAGAAGGACTCGGAGATTACCTTCAACCGACTCGGCTTCAGCGAGCCTTTGCGAATCTCAAAAGGAGAGATGTGTTGAAAACAATCGCACGAACATATACGTATACCGGCGTTGCTGTTGTTGCATGGTGCCTCTTGGCCGGGGACGCCTTGGCTGGGCCACCCGTCGCGGCGACCGACGTGCTGATCACGACGGCGAGCATCGCGCAAGCCGGCCGCAGTGACACGAACAGCAAGGACGCGCGCAAAGAAGCGGCGAAGTACCTTCGCCGCGCCCGACAGGCCATGGCGGAAAACGATCTCGAAGCGGCTGATGCATTGATTTCCAAGGCCGAAGCGGTCAAAGCGCGGTACGGCATTTTCTATGTCGGCGACACGCCGAAGAAGGCGCGCAAGGATCTCCAGCGAAAGCGCGGGGCGGCCAGAAAGTCGCCTACGCCGCCGAGTAAGCGGTTTGCCCCCAACCTTATGAAGAAAGCGCCCGCCCCGAAAACGGATCCCTTTGCCGTACGGAAAACGGGTTCGCCGAGCGATGTGTACCGCTTTGGCAGCAGCCAGGATATGCCTTCCGTGGCAGCCGGTTTCCCGAAGTCGACCGAAGTTACCGTATTGCCACCAGTCGGATCACACGCTCCGGCCGGGTCCGATCGTTCCTCGACTTCGCTATCGCCTTTTGGACGCAAGCTGTCGGAAGCACCACCGGCCATGGACGATCTCCCACTGCCGGCCGTCTTGAGGCCGGGCCAAACCATGGCCTCATCTCCACGCGCCGTCGCGCCGCCATCGAGTCCACGCGCCGTCGCGCCGCCATCGAGTCCACGCGCCGTCGCGCCGCCGTCGAGTCCACGCGCCGCCGCGCCGCCGTCGAGCGATTCGGCGTCGTTGGTGGCCAGGCAACGGGTCGTTGAGTTGACCCGACAGGCCCGCGCCGCACTCAATGCCGGGCAATTCGATCGCGCGGAAGCCCTGGCGCGAGAGGCCGAGGAGCTTCGCGTTCCCGAGACGGCCTTCGCGCCGGGTGAGGACCGTCCCGGCTTGGTGCTGCTGGATATTCGCGTTGCCGGCCAGAGGAATTCGTCCCAAGCCGTATCGCCGGATGGTCGGGCAGTCACCGCGGCGACGGGTGTCGCGCCGTTCAATCGAACGGCCTCACATGCGATCTA
This sequence comes from Pirellulales bacterium, assembly GCA_030617125.1. Lineage (GTDB taxonomy): Bacteria > Planctomycetota > Planctomycetia > Pirellulales > Thermoguttaceae > JAUWWA01. Next base: position 2,582 of record JAUWWA010000142.1, read on the forward strand.
CCATCCGTGGAACGATCCGACGCGAAACATACTGGCTGCCGCCGGGCAGCCGATCGTTCGCCAGGACCCCCGCCAACTCGACTTCGCGCAACGAGACCCTAGGCCGGCGCCCATTCCGAACCATCCTGCCGCGCCGCTGGCGACCGATCTTGCCGGGCCGGCTCCGCCCGGTCGCCCCGGGCCGATTCCGATCCCGCCGCAGACGAGTACGGCGTTGTCGCTGTTCAGACAGGGCGAGGAGGCCTTGAAGGCCCACGACGCGACACAGGCATATCAGCTATTCCAACGTGCCGCCGCGAACATGAACCAACTGGATGCAATCACCGCCCGAAGGCTTCAGGAGTATCTGCAAATGCTTTCGGTCCGGAGCAATAAAAAGGCACCGACAAGTCCGGCCGGCTCGGTGGCCGACGAAGCGGCGGCCAGGCAGAACGCCTTGATGGCCCAACTACTGGCCGACGTCGCCAACCAGGAGGCTAAGGCCAAGGCGATGTTGGCCGAAGACCCACAAGGCGCCATAAGGTTACTCGAGGAAGCCCGCGCCAAGATCGAGAAAGCCGCCCTGGAGCCGTCCGTCCGCCAGCGATTGTTGGTGCGAATCGATCGCGCGTTCAACGGCGCCCAGCAATACATCGAGCAACATCGCCCGTTGATCGAGTTGAAGGAGAACAACGAACGCACCCGTGATGAAATTCGGCGCGAACAACGCCTGAAACTCGAGAATCAGGAGAAGCTCGCGATTCTGGTCGACGAGTTCCAGAAAGCGGTCGACGAAGAACGCTATGTCCACGCTGCGGTTGTCGCCAAGCGGGCGAGGGAGCTGGCGCCGAGCGAGCCGGTCGTGATCAACATGAACTGGTTGTGGAAGTTCCTTCAACGCAAGGCGGCCAACGACGCGCTCATCGCGCGGAAGGAAGGAGGATTTCTCGACGCCATGAGAGCCGTCGATATTGCGGGGATTGCCTTTGACGACTATCAACCGTACCGGTTTCCGGATGCCAAGATCTGGGCAGGATACACCACGGACCGCAAGAAATGGCTCGAGCGCGGCCGTTGGCGCACCAAGCGCGAGATCGAGATCGAGCAGAAGCTCAAGACCCCCGTTTCTCTCTCGTTCAACAACGAGCCGCTGAGCAACGTGCTCGACCAGCTCGCCCGGCTGGCTGCGGTGAACCTGTTCCTCGATCCGCAGGGGCTTGCCGAGGAAGGCGTCAGCAGCAACACGCCGGTGAACATCGAGGTCCGGCAGGAAATCATGCTCAAGAGCGCGCTGAACCTGATCCTCGAACCGCTCCGCCTAAGCTACGTCGTCAAGGACGAGGTGCTGAAGATCACCAGTGAACAAATGCGCGACGGCGAGGTGTACACGGTTAGCTACAACGTGGCCGACCTGGTCATACCGATCCCGAACTTCCGCCCAAGCACGAACATGGGACTCGCCGGCGCGTATCATAACGCGCTGAGGAACGTCGGCTTCGGCGGCGCCGGACAGTGGGGTGGCGGCGCCGGGCCGCTCGCCGTGCTGGCCAGCAACGACGGCCGGATGAACAGCGGCGCAATCAACCCCGAGTTGTTGGCCCAAGTGTCGCGCAGCGGCAGCGCCGGCATGACCGGGATGCCGATGGGATTCGGCCCCGGCGGGCTCGGCGGCGGCGCCCAGGCCGACTTCGACAGCCTCACCGACTTGATTATCGCGACCATCCAGCCGACCACCTGGGATGACGCCGGCGGCGTGGGGTCCATCGAAGGATTTGAAATCAACCTCAGCCTCGTGGTCAGCCAAACCCAGGACGTCCACGAGGAGATTGCCGACCTGCTCGTCCAGTTGCGCAAGTTGCAGGACCTCCAGGTCACGATCGAGGTCCGCTTCATCACGCTCAACGATAACTTCTTCGAGCGGATCGGCGTGGACTTCGATTTCGACATCGACGACAACATCGACCGGCCCTTCCAGGTCTGGGGCCGGAAGATCGAGGACGACGGTGCAGTAGACGTCGAGCCTGACCGCGACGTCCGCGACGTCGACGGCGACCGAAGCGTCAAGGTCGGCCTGGCGGCCCCCGGCGTGTTCTCGGCCGACCTGGACATTCCGTTCTCGCAGAACAGCTTCGGGCTGGCCATACCGCAATTCGGCGGGTTCGACGCATCGGCCGGCGCGTCACTCGGGTTCGCCATTCTCAGCGACATCGAAGCGTTCTTCTTCATCAATGCCGCCCATGGCGACCGCCGCAGCAACGTGCTTCAGGCGCCCAAGGTCACGCTGTTCAACGGCCAACAAGCGTTTGTTTCCGATACCTCGCAGAGTCCGTTCGTTATCAGCGTGATTCCCGTCGTCGGCGATTTCGCCGCCGCGCAACAGCCGGTTATCGTGGTTCTGACCGAAGGTACGTTCATGACCGTCCAGGCCGTAGTTTCGCACGACAAGCGATTCGTCCGCTTGACCGTGGTGCCCTTCTTCAGCAAGATCGAAGAGGTCAAGACGTTCCAGTTCGAAGGCGGAACAACCACGACGACCGACACGTCGGTCGACAACGAAGGTTGGATCAACTTGGGCGATGCCGACGACCCTGATTGGCGAAGGACCAACGACAGCAACGCCAACGACAACACCGTCACGACGCGAGGCACGACCGTCCAGTTGCCGACCTTCTCATTCGTGACCGTCACGACGACCGTGAGCGTGCCCGACGGCGGCACGGTGCTCTTAGGCGGCATCAAGCGCCTCAGCGAAGGCCGGAACGAGTTCGGCACGCCGATCCTCAACAAGATTCCCTACATCAACCGGCTGTTCAAGAACGTCGGCATCGGCCGCGAAACGCAAAGCCTAATGATGATGGTCACGCCGCGGATCATCATCCAGGAGGAGGAGGAAGAGAAGCTGGGTATTCTTCCTCCGTAGCCAAGCATCCCCCGTCGCGTCCCCCCTTCGACGCGGCACATATCCCTCCCTGGACCGCCGCCAGTTTGCCCCCCGAACTGGCGACGGTTGTTTTTTGGGGATAGGGACTTGGGACTGGAGAATCGGAGATTCATCGGTGGGGACAGGTCAGGGCGGAGTTTCAAACCTCGGCCAGAGTCTCGATTTCTTCGATTAACAAGGCTCAATTGTAAATCCGCGCCTCGTCGATCGACCCGGCGAAACCGTGCACCGGCGTTCCCAACGCCCCCCCGTCA
>JAUWWA010000398.1 GCA_030617125.1 Pirellulales bacterium
AGCGCCGGCGGCCTCGTGTCGACCACGACGCACAGGCGCGGCGTGTTGGCCGATTCCGGCCGAAGCCGGCCGCTGCGGTCCAATGTGCGGACCTGGAACCAATACTCCCCGTCACCGCCGGCGCGAAACATGAACTGCCGCCGCGCAGGGTCCGAGCGGCTGTACAGTCGCCAACTCGCGCCGCGATCGGCCGACACGTATAACTGCACCTCGCCGGGCTGCTGCGCGGCGTGTTGTGGACGGTCGATCGTGAACGGAATCGCGAAGAGCGTCTGACGCGTCGCGATCGGTTTCGCCGTCGGCTGCCGCGCGGCGGGCAATCCACCCGTTTGGGGTCCCACGGCCGCCATGACCAGCAACGAGGCAATTGAGGCAAAGCACATTCCATTATTCCTCCGTGTGAGGGAGACTTTCGACCGGTTGACTGCGGCGCGCAACTTCTCTACGGAGTTGCTCGCTGATCGTATCGGCTTGCGGGTCGTGCGACCTGAAGAAGAAGTGTCGATCATTCAGGCTAGGGAAGATGCGGAAGCTGCCGCGTCGCTGTGGCAGGCGACCCCAGTCGCCGATTTCGTGGGATGGCTGGTGGCTCAGCGCAACGCAGCCCCGGTTTTCGAGCGTTCTGTGGCATCGCTTCGCTCTGCAACAGCCGCCCTCGATTCTCTCTCAATGGGCTGCTAGAAGCCGGACGTATCCACGGCCTCCCCACCGGCGATCGTGGTCAGGGCTTTGAGGTTTTTGGGGTCGATCCCTGCTGCAAGGCTGCGCACGGAACCATCGCCGAACACGACGTTGATGACGCCGGGATGGTCGCTTTCGGGCCCCTGGCCGTCGCCGTCGGCGATGAGGAAATTGGATCCTCGGGTGTCCCAATCGCGGGGTTCGAGCCAGCCTATCCCGTTGCCGGCGACTTCGACCACCACAATAGTGGTGGAAGTACCGTCGCGGATATCTCGGATCTTCGTCGCCGTGGGGCCGTCAGAGATACAACCCGGGCCGACGACCATGGCATAGCCGGTGTCGGAGCCGTCGGTTGTCGAGTCGCTGGGACATCGGTAGATGCCCGGCATCATGTCGGCCAAGGCGCTGTTATTGGGGCCGTCCCACGGTTCGTCGAAGTCGTACATCTCGTAGAGCCCGGTTTCTTCCATAAAGGGCAGGATCAGCACCCGCCAACTATGCATGGGCTTGCCGTCCTCGTCGGCGATGTAGGCCGGCGGGAAACAGCCGTGCGCACTATTGTAGTTGTGCAAGGCCAGGCCGATCTGCTTCATGTTGTTGAGGCAGTTGGCTCGGCGAGCAGCTTCTCGGGCGACCTGGATCGCCGGCAGCAGCAGGGCGATCAGTATCCCGCTGCAAGGGATGGCCAGAACCAGCACGGCCACGATCACGATCGCCAGTACGGGCCCCCCCTGCGAAGATCTCGGCGGCGTATAGGTCGGCGGAGCACCGGCCGGCAGAATGGTGATCGTCTGGCCGCAACTGGCGCACGGCCCGCTCTGGCCGACGTATTCGTCCGAAACGTCGGTCTCGGCGCCACAATGGGGGCAGGTGAATTGAATCGGCATGGAATCGCCTTCGTAGTGGGAATGTACTCGGAACAGCCACGGCTGTGCGGCGTCTGGGATTACCCAACTGGCAAGGTGTCCCGCATCGTCGGGCAGTGCGAACAGGGCGCTCAGGCGGTATCTTCCCGCAACAGCGCGGATCGCCAACGTACAGATGGTAAGATAATAATGCAAAATCTGGAATACATCAACCCACCCCCCGTCCGGCGGCCAAGCGAAATCGCCGACAATTGCGGATGTAGCGATTGTCGCTGCTGGACTCGGGTCTACCCAATGTGCATAATAGTACAAACGATTTGGTGAGTGGTTTTGAGGCCACTTTTTGGGTGAATGGGCGCGAATTTTAACGATCGACTACTGAGCGGGAAGTTTGGCGACCTGGTCATTTGGATCGCCGTTTTGGCCGCATTGGTCGCCGTGGCGATTTATGTGATCGGTAAACTCCGCGCGGCGTCCGCACAACAGGAACCTACGGCCAGCGAATTGATGTCAAAATTCCGCGAATTGCACTCCCGGGGTGAGCTTACCGACGCAGAATTCCGAACAATAAAAGCGACGTTGTCTGCGCAACTCCAGGAAGAGTTAAACGATAGCAGCGAAACGGGTTACGACGAATGACATCCTTTTTCCGAGTCCCCGCGATTTGAGGCCTTCGGCAGCACCGCGGCTAAACCTTCCTCGCCGCCGGAGCGTAGAAACAACGACGCGGGTCATCCGTCGCAACGTAACAAAGGACTTTGCATGCCTTCAGGACGAGACTTCAATTCCGGACGCCGTGGTGGCGGAACCACCAAGAAAAACGCCTTCTGTTCTTTCTGTCGAAAGAGCTACCGCGATGTCGGCCCGCTGGTGGAAGGCCCGGGCGACGTGTACATCTGCGGCGAGTGTATCGACCTGTGCCAGTCGATTCTCGAGCAGGAACGCCGTCGCCGCGGGACCAGCAAGCCGTTGTTCACCAAGATCCCTTCCCCACGACACATCGTCGAACGGCTCGACCAGTACGTCATTGGCCAGGAACACGCCAAGAAGGTGTTGGCCGTGGCGGTCCACAGCCATTACAAGCGGCTGATGCACGGCGCCGTCGACTCGGACGTGGAGATCGACAAGTCGAACATCCTGTTGATCGGCCCGACCGGGTCGGGCAAGACGCTGTTGGCCCAGACGCTTGCGCGCATCCTCGACGTTCCGTTCGCCATCGGAGATGCGACGACGTTGACTGAGGCGGGCTACGTCGGCGAGGACGTCGAAAACCTGCTTCTAAAACTCCTCCACGCCGCCGACTTCGATCTGGATGCGGCCCAGCGCGGCGTGCTCTACATCGACGAGATCGACAAGATCGGAAAGACCAGCCAGAACGTCTCCATCACCCGCGACGTGTCCGGCGAAGGCG